>JANMKH010000462.1:0-1543 GCA_031371965.1 Sulfuriferula sp. | reverse complement strand
GTTCAGCCTTCCAGTTGCTGATAGCCTGCGGCGTGACGCGCTTCATGCCCAGATGCATGCGCGCCATATCGTCCGGCGTATTGACCACGAAAAACAGCGCAAAGGTCAGCATATTCACACCGATCAGTATCGGGATGGCGTATAAAATGCGGCGCAGCAAATAGGCAATCATCGCGCTGCACTCCGTTCACGCTGCCGCCACGCCCACAGCGCAGGCGCCAATGCCGCGATCAGCGCCAGCAATAACAGCAGCAATGGCCACAGCACGGGCTGATTCCACTGGTCACGCAATTTCTCGCGCAATTTCGGGTCAATGCGCCGGTATTTCAGCGTATTGTTGGCCATCACATTGGGCTTGCTGGGTGCGACCCAGGCATGGCTAAGGCTGAACGCCTTGGGAAAAAATCCGAACAGCCAGGGCGAGTCCGCACGCACGATGTTCACCATGCGGTCGATGATGGCCTGGCGCTCAGGGCCGTTATCCAGGTATTTCATCTGGTCGAACAGACGGTCATATTCCGGATTGCTGTAATTCGCTGCGTTCTCGCCTTTTCTGCCCACTTTCATGTTGGGTCCGTAGAGCAGAAACAGGAAGTTTTCCGGATCGGGATAATCCGCATTCCAGCCCCATTCGAAGATCTGCTCGGTACCGCGCCGCATCTTGTCCTGAAAGCGGTTGTAGTCGGTGCTGCGCACCACCAGCTGGATATTCAGTTTGGCAAATTGCTTGGTTATCCAGCTCAGGCGCGAGGCAGCATCCGGACCACTGGCATTGGTATCGAAATACAACACCAGCGGGGCGCCGGTTTTGGCATCGCGCCCGTCCGGATAGCCGGCCTCAGCCAGCAGGCGTCGCGCTTCTGCTATCGAGCGTCGTACTGGCTGACCATTGACCAAGCGGTACACCACCGGGTTCACCCCGGCTGCGCCATCCTCATAGCCAAATATACCGGGCGGGATTGGTCCTTGCGCCGGAATACCGCGCCCATTGGCAAAAATGGAAATGTATTCCTCGTAGTCCACCGCGATGGCAATCGCCTGGCGTAATTTGCGCGCGCGTTCGCTGGAACCGCCTACCGTCGAATCGAGCATGGTGAAACCCATATAGCTGCTCGTTGGCCGCACCGCCGTGGTCAGCCGGATACCCTTGGCGCGCATCGCTTCGGAGGGCTGCGCCACCCCCTGGGCGTTGATCTGCACGGCCTGGTCAAAGCTGTCCGAACTGATGCCGGAGGCGTCATAGTAACCCTGCAAAAACTTGTTCCAGTAGGTAATGGTTTCCTTTTCCAGGCTGAAAACCACCTTGTCGATAAACGGCAGCTGCTTGCCGGCATCCTTCAACAAACCGGCGGCCGCATCGCCCGGCTCACCGGTGCGCGGGTAGGTCTCGCCGTGGAAATCCGGATTTCTCTCCAGCACCATCTGGCGATTGGGGTTGTTGCGGGTCAGCATGTAGGCGCCGGTGCCCACCGGGTACCAGTCCAGGCTCAGGTTGCGCTCGGCCATGCCGGGCTGCGCATAGAAGTGATCCACTTCGGGGGGT
>JANMKH010000457.1:0-5577 GCA_031371965.1 Sulfuriferula sp. | reverse complement strand
CATTGGCTGCGTGGTGGATGGTTGCCCGCCGGGGATGGAATTGTGTGCCGAGGATATCCAGACGCAACTGGATCGGCGCAAGCCCGGCACCTCGCGCCACGTCACCCAGCGGCGCGAGTCTGACACGGTGGAAATCCTCTCCGGCATCTTTGAAGGCCACACGACCGGCGCTCCCATTGCATTGTTGATCCGCAACGAAGACCAGCGCAGCAAGGATTACGGCAACATCGCCGACACCTTCCGCCCTGGGCACGCCGACTATACCTACTGGCACAAATATGGCATCCGCGATTATCGTGGTGGCGGGCGTTCATCGGCACGGCTTACCGCACCCACGGTGGGAGCCGGCGCCATCGCCAAAAAATGGCTGGCGCAAAAATACGGGATCCAGGTGCGCGGTTACATGGCTGCGCTGGGGCCGATAGATTTGACTTTTAAAAACTGGGAGGCCGTTGGCGAAAATGCTTTTTTCAGCCCTGATCCTGATAGTGTCGCGGCGCTCGAAGCCTACATGGACGAACTGCGCAAATCCGGCGACTCAGTCGGCGCAAAAATCACTGTAGTGGCCGAGAATGTACCGGCAGGCTGGGGTGAGCCGCTCTATGACCGTATCGATGCCGACTTCGCCCATGCCCTGATGGGACTCAATGCCGTCAAAGGTGTGGAAATTGGCGACGGCTTCGAATGCGTGCGTCAGAAAGGCACTGAACATCGCGACGAACTGACCCCGGAAGGTTTCCTGTCCAACCACGCTGGCGGTGTGCTGGGTGGCATTTCCAGTGGGCAGAATATCGTCGCCCATGTCGCCATCAAGCCCACCTCATCAATCCGTCTACCCGGCCGCTCCATTGACAAGCAGGGGAACCCCATCGAGGTTGTTACGCATGGCCGTCACGACCCCTGTGTCGGCATCCGCGCTACTCCAATTGCCGAAGCGCTGATGGCGATAGTGCTGATGGATCATGCGTTGAGACACCGTGCCCAGTGCGCGGATGTGGTGACTGAAACACCGCAGATTCCGGGAAATATTCAGACGAAGTAGCATCGTGGTGTTTGCGCCTCGCGTACGCGGTGACGCGCAGCAGGATGAGGCTTAACGTTTCAGGGTTTCGCGGATATCCTGGAAAAACTGCACATTGTTGCGCCCGACACTTTTGGCGTGGAACATGGTGTGATCTGCCATGCTCATCAGTGTTTCCGCGCTATCTGCGTCATCCGGATAAATTGCCAGGCCGATGCTGAGTGTAATCTTGGTCTCAATGCCGTCCAGGTCGATACTTTTAAGGGCCACATTGCGCATGCGTTCTGCAATTCTGCGTATGTCATCTTCGCTGTTGGCGTCGGGCAACAACACAACAAATTCATCGCCTCCCCAACGCGACAGCGTGTCTATTTCCCTGAGCACGGATTGCAGGCGCTTGCTTAACGTGACGAGTACGATGTCGCCCGCTTTGTGTCCCAAGGTATCGTTGATATGTTTAAAATAATCGACGTCGATAAATCCCAATGCGACTTTTTCATTTCCGCGTTGTGCGCGGGCAATCGATTGTTGCAGGTGTTCTTCCAGCAGAATACGGTTAGGCAGTTGGGTCAAAGCATCATGCAATGCCATCTGGGTAATGCGCCGTTCCTGTAAATAGCTGGAGGTGATGTCGCGCAGCACACCACGTAGTGCTGTGATCTGTCCTTGCAGCGAACGGTGTGCAAGCAAGTGCGCTTCGACCCAGATAGGCTCTACGCCATGCAGTAGACGAAAGCGAACCGCCTCGGAATGCTTCTTGCCGGAGGCCAATTGATGAATTGCTGAAACAAGCGCAGGGCGGTCATCCGGGTAAACAAAATCGGCCAATGGTTTTCCAAGATGGTCGTTGGTATGCCCGCTGGGCAAAGCCAACAGTTTGCTCCAGGCACCGCTAAAATTAAGTAGCAGGCCATCTAGAGAGAGATCGATAATGGCTTCTTCAAGCAGATTAAGCGTTTCCAGCATGGACAGGCGCTGTGCTTCTTCTTGCATCAATTCGGTAATGTCGCGTATCAGCGCCACTATGTTTCTGGTTTGTCCTGTTTCGGAAGGCAGTATTTGCAATCTGCCCAGAAAAAAACGATCTGTGCTGTCGATATTCAGCGTGAATTCAAAGGTTTCTCGATTGCTGCCGGCCAGTAATTTCGGCGTGGCTCGTTGAATTGCCTGGGCCATGTCATTGGGCAGAGCCTGTTCCAATGTCAAGCCGGTAATGCCCGAAGCCAGACCAATGGCAAAAGAACTGTTATCGGACCAAACATTAATGATATGACCATTGAGATCATATTCAATAATCATGTCTTCGGTTGCGCCGACGAGTGCCTTAAGCCGCTCGCTGCTAGCTTCCAGGTTTTGCTCAGCACGTTTACGAACCAGCGCGAGCGCGAGACTATTGGTTATCGCGCACAACACATTCACCTCTATGGGCAGCCAGTTGCGCGGTTCATTCCGGCTAAAGAGGCCGAGAAAACCTTCCATTTTGTCCTGCATGAGTAATGGTATGCACAGTGCGGTATGAATTTGTTGCGTGCCAAAGAGTGTGGTTTCCTCAGGCGGTAATTCCGCGATATTTTTGGAAAACACCATGCCTGCATGTAATGTATCGAAAAGCAGCGGGTACTTTTGATATTCGATATCCCGGAACTGCATGAAATCGGATAATTGACTGACTGCTTCGGCAGACGACCACGTGCAGTAAAGTTTGGCGCCATGCGCGTCTTTTTCGGGTTTATTCAGGAATAGTGCGCAACAACCTATTCCAGTGTTTGCGACCAAGAGCTGAAGTACTTCGGTCAGATTTTGTTCGCTGGTTCCTTCCAGCAAAACCTCAGCGACACTGCTGAGCGCTTTGAGGTAATGTTTGTATAAATCCAGTTCATCGGCCATAGAACCCGGAAGGGTCCACGCCGGAGTACTTGCCGCCTGCATGTTTGTCTCGCTCCACTCATTAATTACTGCTTTTTATTATTCACATATTGTTTAGTGCTTATAAAATACAGGTTACATCAATATAACAAAAACATTAAATCAACGTATGCCACCAAGAATTTTATGGGTATCCAAAAATGTAATATACAGCGCTAGGCTATTTGGATCATTCGGTTCCGCAGGATATGTATGCCGCCGGGACAGGAGGAGAAAGGTGAATGCACAGGGGCGAATGCGTTCGCAATTTGACTTGCCAGAAATGCTGATGGTCTTTATAATTCCGCGTTTAGCGAAATCAGACAGGAGTTTCATCCATGGCAAATAGCGCACAGGCCAGAAAGCGCGCCAGACAGAATGACAAACAGCGCGCGCGTAATGCCGCTCTGCGTTCTACTTTGCGTACCGCCATCAAGAAAGTGCAAAAAGCTGTGTTGGCGGGTGATAAAGCTGCTGCTCAATCCATATTCGGCGAGTCGATGAAAACCATCGACAGCATCGCTGACAAGCGCATCATCCACAAGAACAAAGCGTCGCGTCACAAAAGTCGCCTGTCCTCAGCTGTCAAGGCAATGGCCTGATAGCTTCAACCGCCTGGAAGAACTGTTTTTCCGGGCGCGTCTTGCATTCCCAAAGTATTTCTCATCAAGATCGTTCGCGGCAAAAAACTACGCAATATTTACGGCTGATCGTCGGTCTGTGCTGGATCCAGCACTTTCAGGTCATTTTCACGCGCAAAATTCATCAGAAAAGAAAATGCCGCCGGTTGTTCGCGCTGTAGTTGCTTGTCTACCAGGACGCATTTCACGCCATCCAGCGTCATGGGACGCACGTAGGGTGAATAAGTCATGCGATGGTCTTCGCCAAAAGTAGACAAAACACTCGACAGACGCTCGGCCCAGTCGCTGGGACGGAATGTGCGCCCGGATGTGGTTATACCCTGGATGATGAGTTCGGTATTGGAAGGCTCGGACATTATGGTGGTTTTTGCTGTATGCCTGATGAGCATTTTACCAGAGTATGGCGCATCGGTTAATGTACTGGTACGCTAATGTGCATGTTCATTCATTTGGGCGGCCAGAAATTTGATGAATAACAGGCAAGACTGTGATTTTTCGGTTTAGTTGCTTGTGGAATAGCAGGTCATCGAATCCAAGGTGTTATTCTAAATAAGCTTTAAAATGGCACCAGCAAACAATTAGACGATTCAGGGACTTAAAAGTTTAACGCTTGCTGCCAAGCATGATTTCGGCTAATTATACGGCTGGTGTGGTTTTCATCCTGCCGCAGTCAGCAAATTTCCTGAGGAAAATAAATCTGTGAAAAATCCATTGGATTCATTGTGGGGAACCATCATTTCCGGTCTGATACTTACCGTAGTGCTGTATGTGTTCCTCAAAAACTTTTTGTTGGCGGGGCTATGATGGAATTTGTTCCAGCGCTGGCCAGATGGCTACATCTGATGGCAGGTGTAATGTGGATCGGCCTCCTGTATTACTTTAATTTTGTACAGGTTGATGCTATGAAAGCGGCAACCGCAGAGGGTAGTGCGTTGGGTATCAGCAAGCATGTGGCGCCTCGCGCATTACTGTTTTTTCGCTGGTCTGCTCTGGTTACCTGGCTGGCTGGAGCGGCATTGCTGGGACCATATTTCAAGGCGGCATTCAGCCTGCAGCCATCTCATGCCGTGATTGGGTTAGGGGCTTGGCTCGGTACTATCATGTTATTTAATGTATGGGTATTAATCTGGCCCAACCAGAAAAAAATCCTGGGCCTGAAAAAGGCCACCGATAGCCAGAAAAATATTGCGCGCAGGGTGGCTTTCCTGGCGTCTCGTACCAATACCATGCTGTCCATTCCGATGTTGTTTTTCATGGCTGCGGGTGCACATAGCGGCGTATATGGTTTTTAAATTTGTTTAACTGTGATTTGTTAAAGGAGAATACGATGATTCATGAATTACCAGCTTTACCTTATGCCAAAGATGCTTTGCAACCACATATTTCTGCGGAAACGCTCGAGTATCACTACGGCAAGCACCATCAGGCTTATGTGACCAATCTGAATAACCTGATCAAGGGCAATGAATTTGAAAGCATGACCTTGGAAGAAATCATCATGAAATCTTCCGGCGGCGTGTTCAACAACGCTGCCCAAGTGTGGAATCATACCTTTTACTGGAGCTGCCTCAGCCCCAACGGCGGTGGTGAGCCGAGCGGTGCGCTGGGTGATGCCATCAAGGCCAAGTGGGGTTCGTTTGATGCGTTCAAAGAGGCTTTCAGCAAGGCCGCCGTGGGTACTTTCGGATCAGGCTGGGCATGGCTGGTGAAAACGGCTGACGGTCAGATTGATATTGTTTCCACAAGTAACGCCGCCATCCCGATGACCAGCGGGCAGAAAGCGCTAATGACATGCGATGTGTGGGAACATGCCTACTATGTGGATTATCGCAATGCTCGTCCCAAGTATGTAGAGGCGTTCTGGAATCTGGTAAACTGGGATTTCGTGGCGCAAAACTTTGCAGCCTGAACGTAGCAGTTGGTAGCACATCACGGCGGCGTAAGCCGCCGTGTGCTTTTTAACCCTCTCTATAAGTCAATGGCTATGTCTTATTTGATGAATACTTATGC
>JANMKH010000465.1:0-2466 GCA_031371965.1 Sulfuriferula sp. | reverse complement strand
TGCAGTAAGGTCATCGCCTCCGGGAACTGGTTATCCGTACGTGCCATCAACAAACCCTCTGCTATAGCCGGCGCGTTTAAAAATAGCGTCAGACTGACTATGCTTATCCACTGCATCAGTTTGTTCATAGTGTCGCCTCCTCCATGATGGTGGTGTAGTTTTTCTTCATCTGTTCACACAGGAGATTCAGTTCGGAATTGTTGAACAGTTTGCTCAGTACTTCCGGATTCACCGACATTACTTGCACTTTGCCATGGTGCTCAACAATGGTGATGCGGCAGGGCAGGAACATGCCCACGCGCGGGTCAATGCCCAATGCCTGATTGAGCAGGCTGATGTTGCAAAAATACACGATGACCTGCTTGGGGTTTTCCTTGTCCGGTGTGGTCAGCCCATATTCCAGCGTTTGCACCCGCCCATAGAAAAAATTGTTGTTGCTCACCGCCTGCTTTACATTTTCCACCGTGGTTTTCAGGTCATAGGGTGAGTCGCGCACAATGACCGGATTCTCCACTTGCAATAGCTTCGCGCTTTCTGCCAACGGCTGTTTTTCGAAGCTGCGTACATAGCTGACGATATCGTTGATGTCGTCCTCCTTCAGTCCGCGTTTGATGAATGAAACCATTGGTGTGCCTTCCCGGCCTTTGATCAGTGTTGCCTTGATCATGGCGTCGGTAGCCGAGGCTAAAAATCCGGGGTTGTGTAGCGCAGGCGCCATGATCGGCAAATCGCGCGGGCGTGAGAACGTGACGCCGGTACCTTCGCTACCTTCCCCGCTGGCACCGTGGCAAGCCGCACAGTATTGTGCGAACAGCTGCTTGCCATGCACCGCATTGCCTTTTACCGGCTGGGTGGAATAGGTGACGGCCGGTCCTTTGTTCCAGGCGCGCACGTAGCTGACGATGGCATTGATCTCATCCGGTTTCAAATTGCTGAATGACGGCATCACTCTGCCGGGCCGCCCCAGGCGGATAGTCTGTCGCAGGTAGTCGTCGCTGATGCTGGCCTGAAACGACGGCAGCGCAAGCGGAACACCAATCCCGCCAGTTCCCGTTGAGCCATGACAAGCGGCACAGTTGCGCGCAAAAAGCGCAGCGCCGTTAGGTGCTGCAATGGCTTGGGATATCCCCAACCCGGCGAGTAAAACCAGTATCAGTAATTGGCGCAACATCGCTTCTCCCCCTTAGTAGGTATACGAATCCATATTACAGCCGATGTGCAGAATATTGTTTGATTTAGATCAAGTGTTATAGCCAGAATCTCGTCACGGCGGCGTTATGCCGTTCGAAGGATTGAAACTATCCTGTTCGCCTGGCCGTGAACGGGTTTGGAAAGCATCCGGCAAGGGGTGGTCAGCGCGCCTCATGCCCTCATCTCATCGGTCTGCTGTACCAGGCAAAGAAGTGTGGCACCGGCGGGTCTTGATCGTCAGCGTAAGCCACGAAACCTTCTTCCTGCAGTCCGGCTCGCACGAACCCGTCTATTTCCGGCCGGTCGAGCGGCAGCGGAAATGCATCTTCCTTTTCTCCGGTATTGCGACTGCGGCAAGAGGCCAGGGCGACGCCGCCGGGGGCGACCAGGGCGGCGATCGCGTTCAAGGCGCGCAAACGGTATGCGCCGGGCAAGACCTGAATCGTGTTGCACTCGAACACCAGATCGAATCCGTGGGTCCAATCCTTGGGATGATCGAACAGGTCTGCCACGACATACTCGACGCGACTGTCCGGATAACGCTGGCGGCACAGATTAATTGCAGCAGGAGAAATATCGAAGGCGGTAACCTGGTAGCCGTGCGCCGACAGGGCCTCCGCGTCATCTCCCACACCGCAGCCGATGGTGATCGCACGTAGACTGTTACTAGTTATCGGATGGTCTTCAAGCCATGAAATCAGATAGGGATTGGGGATCAGATCAGCCCAGAAAACCGCCGTAAAATCACCGCCGGCATCGCGGTACACCTGATCGCACCATCCACTGGGGTCACCACGATCCTGGTGCGCTTTGACCATGTTTAGAAACTCGCGCCGGGCGGCCTCATCCATGACAGGTTGCTCCCGGACTATATGTATTTACAGTTTCGGCCAATTGAAAACCGGGCAAGCTCAGTGGTTAGCCGTAGTGGAAGAAGGCGCGGGGGATGAGTCCACTTTTCTTTCCACAGTCTTGGCAGCATGAGCCGTAGCAGTGGCACCGCGCTTGATGCCTTTCGATGTCGCCTCCATACCGCGTTTAACACCGTGAACTGTTGCGTGCGTGCCACGCTTGACCCCGCGTTCGCCCGCAGCTACACCAATTTTGACACCCTTGACGGTGGCCTTTGCGCCACGTTCAATGGCCTTCTCCACCTTTACGACAACAGGCGATGACTCTTCCGCACCAGCCGAAGCACCGTAGCAGAATAAGACGGCCAGAAACGCAAGCTTGATTCCAAATGGTCTGTTCATGATCGTGAAATCCGTAAAAAAT
>JANMKH010000402.1:0-7227 GCA_031371965.1 Sulfuriferula sp. | reverse complement strand
TTCCCCACCGCAACAATGGCAAGCCTTGGGCGACGGCTACCGAGTTGAGACTGGCATCATTATTTTTAATACGCCCGACACGCTGAAGGTGCCGGTGAGCGCGTTATTCCGCAAGGGCGGTCAGTGGCAGGTATTTGTGATATTTGCGGGCCGTGCCCGATTGCGCAAGGTGGAAATTTCGCGCCAGAATGCCAGCGAAGCGATGGTAGCCAGCGGCTTGCGGCGGGGAGAACAGGTTGTCGTATATCCAGGAGATGGCCTGACAGACGACAGCCGCGTGACAGTGCGCTAGCGTCGCAGAATTTCCACCACCGCCTCATCCTCCACCTGCGGAAAATCAAGGTAGAACTGCCCGACTGCCTGAAAGCTGAAGGGGGTTTCCAGACACACCACGTCATCGGCGTATTGCCGTACCCGGTCCACGGTATCCACAGGCGCCACGGGTACCGCGCACACCAGCCTGGCGGGCTTGCGCTCGCGCAAACCATGCAATGCGGCGATCATGGTGGCGCCGGTGGCCAAGCCATCGTCCACCACGATGACGATACGCCCGGCCGGGTCGATGGGTGGGCGTAACGGCGTATATTCGGCACGCCGACGACGAATGGTGGCCAACTGGCGCTGCTTTTCCTGCTCGATGTATTCCGGTGTAGCACCCGCCGCTGCGGCCGAATCGGACACGTAAGTCCAGCCCGATTCATCCACCGAACCAATGGCGTATTCCAGATTGAACGGTGCGGGCAACTTGCGCACCAGAACCACATCCAATTCGCCGCCCAACTCATCCGCGATAATACGCCCCATCGGCACGGCGCCACGCGGGATCGCCAGCACCAGCGGATGCTTGTCCTGGTATTGGGAAAGTGCGGCCGCCAGTTGGTAGGCGGCCTGGTCACGGTCAGTAAACAGCATGTCTTACCCCTGAATAAAGATGAACCACCACTTTCTGAGCATAGTCTTGCCAGCAGTTATTTCCAGCACGAAAAGTTATAATGCGTTCATTTGTGATCCCACATGCTTTTCAATCAGCCGCTTCCCTCATCTGGTCAACGCGCCCGTCTGCAGCCAATAACCGGCTCTGCCGATGCACTGGCGCTGGCTGAACTGGCTGGACAAGCGCGCCCGCTGGTGGTACTCAGCGCCAATGCGCTGGATGCCCAGCGACTGCTGGAGGAAATCCGCTGGTTCGCGCCGGGTCTGCAAGTCAATCTGCTGCCGGACTGGGAAACGCTGCCTTACGACCATTTTTCGCCGCATCAGGATCTGGTTTCCGAACGCCTGGCCACGCTCTACCAGATTTCTCAAAGCCAGTGCGACGTCGCCATCGTGCCGGTAACCACGGCGCTGTACCGGCTGGCGCCCCCTGCCTATCTTGGCGCCTATACGTTTTTTCTCAAACAAGGCCAGAAGCTGGATTTGAATGCGTTGCGCGGGCAAATGACGCTGGCCGGCTACACCGCAGTGAGTCAGGTAATTTCACCCGGCGAATACAGCGTGCGCGGCGGGTTGCTGGATTTGTTCCCGATGGGCAGCCCGTTGCCCTACCGCATCGACTTGTTCGATGACGAAATCGAGACCATCCGTACCTTTGACGTGGATACCCAGCGCAGCATCTACCCGGTGAATGAAATCCGCCTGCTGCCGGCGCGTGAATTTCCACTGGACGAAGCCGGCATTGCGCGCTTCCGTGAGAATTTCCGTGATCGTTTCGAAGGCGACGCATCCAAACGCCAGCTCTACAAGGACGTGAGCAATGGCCTGGCACCCGCGGGCATCGAGTATTATCTGCCGCTGTTTTTCGAGGCCACCGCCAGCCTGTTCGATTACCTGCCGGGCAATGCCCTGCTCTGCCTGCATGGCGATGTGGAGGCCGCCGCGCAGGATTTCTGGCGCGACACCGAATCGCGCTATAAGCTGCTGCGCGGCGATCCGCAGCGGCCTTTGTTGCCGCCTACCGACCTGTTTCTTTCGGTCGATGCGCTGTTCGGCGGGCTGAAGGGCTATCCGCGCGTTGAACTCAGCCAGGGCGACACCGAAGGCGGTAGCACGCGCTCGCTGCCCAAGCTGGAAGTGGAGCGCCGCGCCGATGATCCCTTGCACCGCGTCAAGGATTTCATCAGCCGCTTTTCAGGCCGGGTTGTGCTGCTGGCGGAGAGCCTGGGACGGCGCGAAACCATGGCGCAGTATTTCGCCGAATACGGACTCAAACCGGCGCTGTGCGAGGATTATCAAAGCTGTACGGTTCCGGCTGGCAAGCTGTTGCTGGGCGTTGCCCCGTTGGGTCACGGCTTCATTCTTGAAGCAGATAGTCCCACCGCCTTCGTTACCGAAACCGAACTGTACGCCACCACGGTACGTACGCGCAGCCGCGACAGCGGACGTCGCAGCCAAGTGGACAGCATGCTGCGCGACCTGTCCGAGGTCAAGGTGGGCGATCCGGTGGTGCACGCCGACCACGGCATCGGACGCTATCTTGGCCTGGTGAGCATGGATATGGGGGAAGGCGAGACGGAATTCTTGCTGCTGCAATACGCAGGTGACGACAAACTCTATGTGCCGGTGTCGCAACTGCATCTGATCGGGCGTTACAGCGGCGCATCGCCCGAATCCGTGCCCCTGTCCAGGCTCGGTAGCGGGCAGTGGGAAAAAGCCAAGCGCCGCGCCATGCAGCAGGCACGCGACACTGCCGCTGAGCTGCTCAACCTGTATGCGCGGCGCGCGGCGCGCGAGGGCCACGCGTTCACGCTCAGACCGCATGATTACGAGGCCTTTGCCGAAGGCTTCGGCTTTGAAGAAACGCCCGATCAGGGCGCTGCGATCCAGGCGGTGATTACTGACTTGTGCACGGCCAAACCGATGGATCGGCTGGTATGCGGTGACGTGGGTTTTGGCAAAACCGAGGTCGCGCTACGCGCCGCATTTGTGGCGCTGATGGATGGCCGCCAGGTCGCGGTACTGGTTCCCACTACCTTGCTCGCCGAGCAGCATTTCCAGACTTTTTCCGACCGTTTTTCCGACTGGCCGGTAAAAATCGCCGAGCTGTCGCGCTTCCGCTCTACCAAGGAAATCGCCCAGGCGCTGGCCGGACTGGCCGATGGCAAGATCGACATCGTCATCGGCACCCACAAGCTGCTGCAGAAGGATGTGGTGTTCAAAAACCTCGGCCTGGTCATCATCGACGAGGAACACCGCTTCGGCGTGCGCCAAAAAGAGCAGATGAAGGTACTGCGCGCCGAAGTGGACGTGCTGACGCTGACCGCCCCGCCGATCCCGCGCACGCTGGCCATGTCACTGGAGGGCATCCGCGATTTTTCGGTGATCGCTACTGCGCCGCAGAAGCGCCTGGCGATCAAGACTTTCGTGTCGCGCTATTCGGATGGCGTGATCCGCGAAGCGGTGCTGCGCGAACTGAAACGCGGCGGCCAGGTGTATTTCCTGCACAACGAGGTGGAAACTATCCTCAACATGGAAGCCAGGCTCGCCAAACTGCTGCCCGAAGCACGCATCCGCGTCGCCCACGGCCAGATGCCGGAACGCGAACTGGAGCATGTGATGCGCGATTTCCACCAGCAACGCGTCAATGTACTGCTATGCACCACCATCATCGAAACCGGGATTGATATTCCCACCGCCAACACCATCATCATGAACCGTGCCGATAAGTTCGGACTGGCGCAGTTGCACCAGTTGCGTGGTCGGGTCGGACGCTCGCACCACCAGGCCTACGCTTATCTGCTGACGCCGGAGGAAGAGGCGCTCACCTCCTCCGCCAAAAAACGCCTGGAAGCCTTGCAGATGATGGAAGAACTGGGCGCGGGCTTTTATCTCGCCATGCACGATCTGGAAATACGCGGCGCCGGCGAGGTGCTGGGCGATTCGCAGAGCGGCAGCATGCAGGAGATCGGTTTCAGCCTGTACAACGACATGCTCAACCATGCCGTGGCAGCGCTGAAAAAGGGCATCGAACCGGACATGAACCAGCCGCTCGGGATAACCACGGAAATCAACCTGCACACCCCTGCCCTGCTGCCCGACAGCTATTGCGGCGACATCCACGAACGGCTGGTGCTGTACAAACGCTTCGCCAACTGCAGCAATAGCGACGAGCTGGACGACCTGCACGCCGAGCTGGTGGACCGTTTCGGCCTGCTGCCGGAACCGGCGCAGGCACTGCAGGAATCGCACCGCCTGCGCCTGCTCGCCAAGCCGCTGGGCATAGCCAAGCTGGATGCCTCCAGCGAAGCGATCAGCATCCAGTTCGTGCCCAACCCGCCGATCAACCCGGCGCGGATTATTGAATTGATCCAGACCCGGCGCAATTTCAAGCTGGCCGGCCCGGACAAGCTACGCGTAACGGTCTCATCGCCGACCTTGGCAAACCGCGTGGAAAACATTAGAAAACTATTTAAAGAGTTATCCTAATATCATGAATTACAATTTGATTGTTCAGGCAAAATACATTGCGACCCAGTCCCTGAAACAACTCGCAAAGCTAAGCGGAGCGCACGAGATTCAGGCCATTTCCCAGCAGGCGTTTCGACTGGCAGGGGCAAATCCGGATAGCCAGGCCGCTGTGGCCAATTTTTGCAACGAGGCGGCACTGGACTATGGCTTTGTCCCATCCACGCGTCGGCCGAGTGATTTCGGGCTGGTGGTGTTGGATATGGATTCCACCCTGATCACGATCGAATGCATCGACGAGATTGCCGACATGATCGGCGTCAAGCCGCAAGTGGCGCAGATTACCGAAGCCGCCATGCGCGGTGAGATCGATTTCTCCGAGAGCCTCACCCGGCGCGTGGCGTTGCTGGCCGGGCTCGACCAATCCGCATTGCAACGCGTGTATGACGAACGCCTGCAACTCTCGCCCGGTGCGGAAAAAATGCTCGGTGCACTTAAACAGCACAACATCAAGACGCTGCTGGTATCCGGTGGCTTCACATTTTTCACCGAGCGCCTGCAGGCACGCCTGGGGCTGGATTACACTGCCTCCAATACATTGGAAGTCGTTGCTGGCAAACTGAGCGGACGCGTGCTGGGGCAGATTGTTGACGCCCAAGGCAAGGCCGATTGGCTCAATCGCATCCGTAACGAGTTGGGGCTGGCATATGAACAGGTCGTAGCGATGGGTGACGGCGCCAACGACCTGAAAATGATGAGTGAAGCAGGTGTATCCATTGCTTACCACGCCAAACCAGTAGTACAGGCGCAGGCTAGCTATGCAGTGAATTTCAATGGGCTGGCTGCAGTCATTCCTATACTTGGTATTCAGTAACAACCATTTGATTTAATTTAACGGGGCCATCCAAAAACGCCACGTCAATTACGTCGCAGATCAGATTTCAAACAAAGCTTCCGCATTTTCAGGTTTGTGGATCCAGTTACCCTGTACAAAATCCACCCCGATTTCTTTCAATTTGAACAATACGCGCTCACTGTCCACAAATTCGGCAATCGTCAATAAACCCATTTGATGACCGATCTTGTTGATGGCTTCGACCATTGCCAGATCGATGGCATCGTCCGCCATATCCTTGATAAAGGCACCATCAATTTTCAGGTAATCCACATTCAGGTTTTTCAGATAATTGAGTGATGACAGCCCGCTGCCAAAATCATCCAGGGCAAAGCGACAGCCCAGCAATTTGAGTTCCTTGATAAACGTATTCGCTGCGCCGAGATTGCTGATGGCGGCGGTTTCAGTAATTTCAATGCACAATGTTCGTGCCAATGCCAGATTGGCCGCGAGATGGGTTTTTAGATATTGCACGAAGCCGTCATCGCACAGGGAAGCGCCCGACACGTTGACTGCCCAGGTTTGCAGTTCACCACCGTCTGGCGCGATATATGTCTCGCATAGCTTGAAGCTGCTTTCCATTACCCAGCGATCCAGCATCGGCATCAAGTGATAGCGTTCGGCCGCCGGGATAAATGCCATGGGCAGAATGCATTGGCCGGATTCGTCTATCATGCGTAGCAATAACTCCACATGCAAGCCCTGTTCCTGCTTCTGCAGGGGTTTGATTTGCTGAAAATACAGTTGCAACCGGTTTTCTGCGATGGCCTGTTGAATACGATTGACCCATTGCATTTCGCCGCGACGCTGGGCCAGTTCGCTATCCTGCATCTGGTATAAATGAATGCGATTGCGGCCATGATCCTTGGCAGCGTAACAGGCGGCATCCGCCGAGGTGAGCAGGCTGACCACGTTGTCGCTTTCGTGGTTGATCATGACAATACCGATACTGACCCCCACCATGAAGTTTTTTTCGCCCACGCCGAAACGGAAATTCTCCACCGTTTTCCGCATGGTTTCAGCCAACTCCAGCGCTTTATCCTGGGGGCAGTTTTCCAACAACAGACCGAATTCGTCACCCCCCAGGCGCGCCAGGGTATCGCGTTCGCGGACTTCCTGTTGCAAATGCAGGGTCAGCTGGCGTAATAGTTCATCGCCTGCCACATGACCGCAACTGTCATTGACAATCTTGAACTGGTCCAGATCCATGTAACACAGAGCATGCTCTCTATCCTGGTGTTGTGCGCTGAACAAGGCGCGTTCCAGTCTGACTTCGAACTCGCGCCGGTTAATCAGTCCGGTGAGCATATCGTGACTAGCCTGATAACTGAGCTTGGCAGTGGCCTGCAGAATCTGCTCCTGCAAGTTGTCATGCGCCCGGTGCAACTTGTTGACCATGCCATTGATGCCGTCTTCCAGAATACGGAATTCGTCATCGTTGCCACCCAGCTTCACGCGCACATCCAGATAACCCTTGCCGATTTTGTCCACAGCATTGGCCAGCTTCATAATCGGCACGGTAATCTCCCGTCCCAAGCGTAGAGCCAGCAAAGCCGTAGCAATGAGCGCGACAATGGTCAGCAGAGCGGCACTACGCAGGACTTCTTTCTGACGTTCCACGGTGGCTTTGCGGGACAATTCTATGGCAACGTAGCCCAAAGGAGCCGCGTTCATAGGCTGGACTATGGGTGTAGGCGTCGAAGCAAGTGCGAAATCATCAACCTGAACTTCAGTCTGCCGGATAGGTATCCGGAAAAATAACAGGTTGGATCGAGTGGCAACGGTAACAATATCGTTCTGGCTTGAAACAGGGATATTGCCAGGTTGAATACCGGCCAGTTTGCTCTGTTTAAGGCTGTTGCTGGCCAGCACATTACCGCCACGATCCATGATATACACTGAGACAACATCGGGCTCGGCCAGCGCTGAAT
>JANMKH010000358.1:0-2699 GCA_031371965.1 Sulfuriferula sp. | reverse complement strand
GTCAATCACCGAAAAAATGCAGCAGGCTGCTGACACCATGCGCTATGAAGAAGCGGCGTTGTATCGTGACCAGATCAAGAGCCTCACCGCGGTGCGCGAAAAGCAGTTTGTAGGCAGCCAGAGTCAGGCGGATGTGGACGTGGTGGCCGTGGTGGCCGAGCAGGGTCTGCTGTGTGTTAACCTGCTGATGATACGCGGCGGGCGGCATCTGGGCGACAAGACCCTGTTCCCGCAAAATGCCCAGGACGTCGTACCCAAAGAAGCCATGGAAGCCTTTCTCGCCCAGCATTATCTCAATCGTGCCATTCCGCCGCAGATTATCGTCTCCGAACAGGTTGATGCTGACGCACTGGCGGCAGTTTTCAGCGAGCAGGCCGGGCGTAAAGTCAGCATCCAGGTCAACCCCATCGGTGAGCGCCGCAGCTGGCTGGCCATGACGCAGGGCAATGCACGCATCGCCATCACCCGCCAGGTCGCGCAAAAAGCCACGCAACAGGCGCGTCTCACCGCGCTGCAGGAAGCGCTTGTTCTGCCTAATTTGCAGCGCATCGAGTGTTTCGATATCAGCCACACCATGGGCGAGGCGACGGTGGCGTCGTGCGTGGTGTACGACAAGGGCGCGATGCAGAATGGCGAATACCGCCGCTACAACATCAGCGGGATCACTCCCGGCGACGACTATGCGGCGATGCGCGATGCGCTGACCCGGCGCTACACCAAAATCCAGCAGACCGACGCCATGCGCCCCGACCTGATCCTGATCGACGGCGGCACCGGCCAGCTCAATATCGCCAGCGAGGTCATGGCTGAACTCGGCATCACCGACATCGAGTTGATCGGTGTCGCCAAAGGGGTCGAGCGCAAGGCCGGCATGGAGCAGCTCATCAGCACCGATGGCCGCGCCACGCGCCTGCCCAGCGACCACCCCGGCCTGCACCTGATCCAGCAAATCCGCGACGAGGCGCACCGTTTCGCCATTACCGGCCACCGCGCCCGGCGTGGCAAGGCGCGCACTCACTCGACGCTGGAAGACATCGGCGGCATCGGTCCGAAACGCCGGCAAAAGCTGCTGGAGAATTTCGGCGGTCTGCGCGGCCTGCAAAATGCAGGGGTGGAAGAGATCGCCCAGATCGATGGAATCAGCCGCGCGCTGGCTGAAAAGATCTACCGTGAATTACACTAGCCGGATATCTCACTAAAATTTACGCCATGCCGCTCAACCTGCCCAACCTGCTCACCTGGCTGCGTATCATCATGATCCCGCTAGTCGCCGCCGTGTTCTATCTGCCCGACGGCTGGCTTACCCCGCATCAAGTCAACCTGATTGCCGCCGGCATGTTTGGCATCGCCGCCATTACCGACTGGCTGGACGGCTATCTGGCGCGCATCCTCAACCAGACCTCCGCCTTCGGCGCCTTTCTCGACCCGGTGGCCGACAAGCTGATGGTCGCCGCCGCACTCATCGTGCTGGTGAAACTGGGGCGCGTGGATGCGCTCATCGCGCTCATCATTATCGGTCGCGAAATCACCATCTCCGCGTTGCGGGAATGGATGGCCAGCATCGGCGCGCGCGGCAGTGTGGCGGTATCGATGATCGGCAAACTCAAAACCGTGGCGCAAATGGTCGCCATCCTGCTGCTACTGTTCCATGAAACTTTTCTCGGCCTGGATACCCAGCAAATCGGCACCTGGCTGATCTGGCTGGCCGCCGTGCTCACGCTGTGGTCAATGGCTTACTATCTGCGCCAGGCGGTGCCGGAGGTGATCAGGCATGGGCGGTGAGGCTGGGATTGGTCTATTGGTCTGATCACTGTCGCGTGATGGTGGAAGTTGCACTTTGCAACATCAAGCAAGTCCCATTTCGTTAGTTCAATATGAACTAAATTGATTTCTTCCTCCCTAAACGGGGAGCGCTTTTCATAGCATTCGTAACCGGTAGGGCAATGTTGCATGCTCCCCAAACTCTCCAATCAAAAAGGAATGAAATTGAAATTATCTTTGAAGCAACAAGCGGCCGTGTTTGGCCTTGCGTTTGGCCTTTCCGCCAGCGCATTCGCAGCCGAGTACCCTAAGGTAATTCAGACCGCCGTCAATCAGGGCGTCAAGGTTGCAAAATCTTTTCCTGCGGCCTCTGGGATGACAGGTTGGGTGCTATCCAAACAAGGGCAGTATTCCATTGTATTTACCACCCCGGACAATAAAACGCTGGTGGCGGGCTTGATGATTGGCGAGAGTGGTGCGAATCTGTCGCAAGAATATGCTGAAAAATATATCCCCAAGCCGGATTTCTCTGCAGTATTCAAGGAGCTGGAAAAAACCACGATGATCGTGGAAGGTTCCAAGACGCCTAAAAGCATCCTGTATGTGTTCTTTGATCCAAACTGTCCGTTTTGCCATATGACCTGGAAAGCACTCCAGCCTTATGAAGCAGCCGGTTTACAAGTGCGCTGGGTGCCGGTTGCATACCTCGCACCAAGTAGCCTGCCCAAAGCAATAGAAATGCTGGCCTCTGCCAACCCGACCACGGCGTTTCGTGCCAACGAACAACAATTCGGCAAGGAAAAAAATCCTCCTGCAAAATTCACCGCCAGCGCTTATCCTGCTATCGCCAAGAAACTGGAAGAGAATGCCGGGCTAATGCAAAAATTCGGCTTTAATGGTACGCCGGGTATTGTATGGAAAGACAAGAGCGGTAAGAT
>JANMKH010000298.1:0-4593 GCA_031371965.1 Sulfuriferula sp. | reverse complement strand
CTGCTGGGCTTAACGAGACCAATCTACAGAACATCATGCTGGTGAACGCGGGTAATCACTACTTTAGCAATACCAGGTTTTTCCGGCACAAGAGATACTCATAATTCCTAGTTAAATTCGAATTTTCATTGAATGAAACAGGGTCTGGTGCTCGTTCCATTTTTGTTTCCGTCCGAGCAGCACCAGCATGGGCAATAGCAGTGTCATCAACCACAGTGTACCGGGTTCCGGAACGGAGAGGGTAATGCCGCCCGTTCCAGATAACGGATCAACCGGATTGACAAATGGCGTTAGGGTGATGCTGCCTGCCCCAGGTAGCGGATCAACCGGATTGGCGTATAGGATGGGCATGATGATGCCGCCTGCTCCAGGCAGGATAGACGCCGTTGGTGGCATTAGAAGCCTAAGAGCCCCACAGTTATAGGTCAGAACACTGATGCATGCGCTCGCGCCCGCTCCTCCGTTGCCAAGCCCGCTACCCCCAATCAGGTTGATACTATCCGCGACAATGCCACCAGTGAGGATAATCTGTCCGGGCGTTTCAAGTATGAGGTTAATTCCCGTGGCATCGATCAATCCTCCGACCAGGATATCGCCCAGCGACAGTAATTTTGCATTAGTCATGCCCGCATCAAAGTGCAAGGTGATGCCAGCGCCGATTTCAATCGAAGTAAAATCAAATTTACCGTCAGCACGGTACGGCAGGGTGAAGTCAGTGGTGGGCGCGAGTGATCCGTCGGCTCCGCTAATGACCGTGGCGGCCGAAGGGTAAGCTGCGGTCAATCCGAACACAACCAGCAGCGCTGGTATCCATTTGTGTAACATAATCTAATCTCCTCTCTGAATATGTTTAATGGCAATCTAATGCCAGGTACGCTGCGACCGCTTGATTTAAATGTGCATCATTCCAGCAAGCTCCATGCATGGGGTTCAACACTCAAAATACGCTTCCTGATTCAATAGGCGTTACGGTTTCTAAGCACGACAATGAAAGTCTTGAGGATAATCACCAGGTCGAACAACAACGTCCATTGGCGCAGATAATCCAGATCGTATTGAATACGGGCACGCATTTTTTCCACAGTTTCGGTTTCACCGCGCAAGCCGTTGACCTGAGCCCAGCCGGTAATGCCGGGCTTAACCTTGTGGCGCAGCATGTAGCCATTGATGAGCTTGCGATACAGCTCGTTATGCGCGACCGCATGTGGGCGCGGACCCACCACGCTCATCTGGCCTTGAAGCACATTGATGAATTGAGGCAGTTCATCCAGCGACGATTTGCGCAGAAAAGCCCCGAATCGCGTCACCCGCATATCCCCCTTCGTAGCCTGTTTGATCTCATCATGGCTATCTTCGCAAACAGACATGCTGCGGAATTTGTACACCATGATTTCCTCTCCATCCTGTCCATAACGGCGCTGTTTAAAGAGTATTGGGCCAGGTGAGGAGAGCTTTACGCCCAACGCAATCACAGCCATTAATGGCGCCAGCACTACCAGCATCAGGCTCGAGAAAACCAGATCAAAGAGTCGTTTCCCAACCCTGTTGATGCCATAGAGCGGGGTTTCACATATCGCCAGCACAGGGATGCCGCGAATATGATCTATACGCGCCTGGATCAGGTCAGACACGAAAAAATCAGGCACGAAATAAATCGATGCGGTGGTATCGCGCAATTCGTTCAGCATCTTGACAATACGAGGTTGCGAACTGACAGGGAGCGCAATGTAAACCAGGTCGACGTTGTTGTTTTTTACATACTCAGGGATAGTTTCCAATGTACCCAGCACGCTGTCTTTACTGACTACCAGCCTGTCTGATTGAATACGGTCATCAAAATAGCCGACAAATTTGATTCCGGAATATCGATCCGAATCGAACGCCTCGGCTAGCTGCCTGCCGAGCTTTCCCGCACCGACGACCACGGCGGTACGCTCCCCGCCTTCCAGCACAATCAGCCGGGGCAGCAGACGCGAAGCAAATCTATGCGCGATAAATAACATGATAGGAACAGCCAATACCCACTGGACAACAACTTCCATGGGAAAAGTATCTTCATAACCTCCGACATAGCCAAACAACAGCAGCATTCCCGCCACACTGAACCATGGCAGACTGATGTCACTGAAAAACGCACGAATAGTCGGTTCCGGCCAGCTACCCGGGAAGGTCAGAGAGAATACAATCAGGGACAACAGCTGATATTCCCTGCCAAAACTTTCCCCATTGAGTACGACAACGCCGACCAGCGCAGCAATGCTGACTACCGGATCGAGCAGCAGTTTGGTTAGCGAGGCAAGCGAGAGTTGGCGGCGAAACAACCACTGCTGATGATTTTGACGTAGACCGAGTTCTTTCATGCGAAGCAGTGTATCTTGTGTTCGTGACAGCCTTGCAACGTCAGGGTTACATTTCTCCCCAATGTTTCCGGGTCAGTGTTTATCATTTTTCTTTCTGACATTTCCGCTACTTTTTCCAAGTGTAAGTGTCGGCCAATATCTTCGCCAAACCCTCTGCCTAAATGTTTTCTACATGAAAAAACTAACAGGCTCTTATTGAACAGAGTTAGCGGCGCCCAATCGCATAGTACTCTGTACTCTATACCCTGCTCGCGAACCTGCGAGGAAATATAAAATTACGCCCATCAAATATGGCGGGAGTCTTCAATGCAGCCTTGATTGCGGCAAAATTCGGCACGCGAAATTCTTTCCATTCAGTCACAATCGCCAGCGCATCGGCCGCTTCAGCGCACTCATTGGCGACGCTGATCAAATTGCCTGCGCTACTTGCCCATCCAAAACACCACCATAGGTGAATGCCTCCCCTGCCGGAGCTTCTGGAGAAATCGGATCGTGACGAGGCACCTTTTGTTGAAAATAGTCCTTGCTGAAGCGATGCACATCTGGCGAAGCCAGTGCTTCCGTAATGGGCCACCAACGCAGTTCCACATGCTGCCTCTCGGGGTTGGGCAAAGGGAAATCTTCCGCCACATTCAACTCGTGACCGAGCACCACATAATGCGATGGAACGCCCGCTTCTTCGGCAAAGCAATCCGCGTGAAAGTGCTCGAATGCCCCAAGCCACTGAGGCACAATCTCTCCCCCCGCGAGCGCGGCGCCCAAACCGAGCTCGGTTTCGGCAATACGTGCAAGCGCGGACTGGATAGGTTCATTCTTGAAAATACGGCCGCCCGGTACAAACCAGGAAGCTTGCGCCGATTGGTTGTTCCGCATACTAAGCAATACCTCCTGGCCACGCATCACGACCAGACCAACGGAAACCAGCGGCGCCACGACCATGGCGTTTTCGATCGCACGAGTCCGGGCATTGCCGAAAACCAGTTGTCTGGTTGCGCCAATCACGAACAGGGTGTTGGTGACCAAATAGCGTTTCCATAAACGGCGCGGCTCGGAAACGAGACGATGCAGCCATTCCAGCCCCGCGTTTTGCATCCATACCGGCGCCCGGCTGATCGTACCAGCGTGATAATCAAATGCTGCACCCACACCAATCATGACAGCATTCACTCTGCCACGATGAGTCGCCATCCATTGCTCCTGCTTGGGGCAGCCGAGACTCACCCACACCGTACCCGCGCCGGAAGCATTAATGCGTGCCACATCCGCTTCGTCTTCAACAGTCGTGGCCGTCCGAAACGGCGGAGAATGCGCACCTGCAATCCGCAAACCAGGAAATGCTTCTACCAGACGGCGCTGTAAAATTTCCAGCGTTTCCGGTCTGCTGCCGTAGAGATAAACGGACTCTCCATTTTTTGCAGCCTGTTCGCAGTACTTCCACATCAAGTCGGGTCCATTGATACGCTGCTGATCCATGTAACCCAGTTTGCGTAGCATCCAGGCAACCGGCGCTCCGTCCGGAGTTGCCATATCGGCCTCTTTCACCACGCGACCGAAGGCTGCGTCTTGTCCAGCAGTCACAACCGCATGTGCGTTGCAGATACACACGTAACGGCTCTCGCGTCGGGCGGCCCAGCGCGAAATACGCGCAAGCGCATGCTCCCAAGTCAACACGTCTATAGGTGCCGATAGCACGGCGGCTGTTTTTTTCTCATGCATGATGGCGGTTCTTTTTGTCGGAAGCGGCATTTCCGCCAGCGGCAACGATCACATGCTCGATCGGCGTAGTGGCCGCTAACTCTACGGCCAGCTTCAAGCGTTTCATGGTCGGTTCTCCCTCATGGTTGAATCTGTGTCGAACAGAATCCGGATGGATAGGGAAAACCGCCGCAAAAACTTCTCTCTCCCCGCCCATTCCCCGCGGAAACTGCGAGTTGAGACTGTGAGAGATAATAGTCACCGCTCATTACTCAACTATGACGAGACCATGAGCCGTTCAGGCTATAAAACCTCTGGGCCGTTGGTGTATAAACTTCGAAAAAGCAATTGAAGCCAGAGAGAACACAGAGGCCACGGAGTGGGCGCGAGTTTTGAGGAGGATTGTTTTTCTGCTGATGGATGAGTCTGGAAAAGCCGCCAATACCTTGTTTTGCGAGTTGGGCGACGCGTCGCCCAACCCTGCGAACCACATTCCCTCTGTGTTCTCCGTGGCTAAAGCCGCTTTAGTTATTTCTGG
>JANMKH010000296.1:0-3680 GCA_031371965.1 Sulfuriferula sp. | reverse complement strand
CGCAGCTCGAAACCAGCCTCACGCCGCACCAGTTGCTCGATGCCCTACTCAACATCGAGCACGCATTCGGGCGTGAGCGCACCTTCCGCAATGCGCCGCGCGTGATCGATCTGGATGTAGTGAGCTATGCCGCACTGCACTGCCACGATGCCGGGCTGACGCTGCCACATCCGCGCGTGCACGAGCGCGCCTTCGTGCTGATACCCTTGCTGGAAATCGCGCCGGACATGGTGATCCCCGGCCTGCAGGCGGCCGCCCATTACCTGCCCGGCGTGAGCGGGCATGGCCTGACGCGGGTGGCCGACGACTGGATCAATCAGAACAAGATCACAGAAAAAAGACCATGAAAAATGCTGGAAAAATATCGCTATATTGCTGTTGAAGGCCCGATAGGCGCTGGCAAAACCAGTCTGGCGCGACGCATCGCAGACTATTTGCACGCGGACGTGCTGCTGGAAGACGCAAGTGAAAACCCCTTCCTGCCACGTTTTTACCAGGACCCCAAGCGCCACGCGCTGGCCACCCAGCTGTTTTTCCTGTTCCAGCGCAGCGGCCAGGTGCAAGACCTGCAGCAGTCCGATCTGTTTCGCCACAATACCGTGGCAGACTTTTTACTGGACAAGGATTTGCTGTTCGCGCGCCTGAATCTGGATGACGACGAGTTTCGCCTGTACCAGAAAATCTACGATGAACTTCAGCCCAAGGCGCCGGTGCCCGACCTGGTGATCTACCTGCAAGCCCGGCCGGATGTTTTGCAAGCGCGCGTGCTCGGACGCGGCATCGACTACGAGCGCAATATCTCGACCGATTACCTGCGCCGTCTGGCCGAGAGCTACACGCGCTATTTTTACAACTACACGGCTGCGCCGCTGTTCATCGTCAACTGCGAGCACCTCAATTTCGTGCAAAACGACGCGGACTTCGCGCTGCTCATGCAGCAGATAGAGGCGATGCGCGGCAATCGCGAATTTTTTAACCGGGCGGTATAAAATCGCACCATGAAGACAACGCTGACCACCTTGCAACAGCGCGCAGCCGAAGGCGAAAAACTCGCCGTGCTGACCTGCTATGACGCCACCTTCGCCACCCTGCTGGAAACCGCTGGCGTGGATATACTGCTGGTCGGCGATTCGCTGGGCATGGTGCTGCAAGGCCAGGGTTCCACGCTACCGGTGAGCCTGCGCGACATGGTCTACCACACCGCCGCCGTGGCGCGTGGCGCGACGCATAGCTTTATCATCGCCGACCTGCCGTTCGGCAGCTATCAGGCCAGCCCGGCACAGGCGCTGCAATCGGCAGCAGCATTGATGGCGGCTGGCGCGCATTGCGTCAAACTCGAAGGCGGCGCAGTGATGGTCGAAACCATTGCATTCCTCAGCGCGCGCGGTATTCCGGTGTGCGCGCATATCGGCCTGCTACCGCAATCGGTCAACGCATTGGGCGGTTACAAGGTGCAGGGGAAAACCGACAGCGCCGCGCAGCAATTGCTGGCTGATGCGCAGGCACTTGAGCAGGCAGGCGCGTGCATGGTGCTGATGGAAGCGGTCCCGGCAGCGCTCGCCAAATCCATCACGGAGACGCTGCATGTGCCCACCATCGGCATCGGCGCCGGCCCGGATTGCTCTGCCCAGGTGCTGGTGCTGCACGACATGCTCGGCATTACTCCCGGCAAGCCGGCGCGCTTTGTGAAAAACTTCATGGCGGGTGCGGACAGCATTCAGGCTGCGGTGAGTGCCTATGTGCAGGCGGTAAAAGGCGGGCAGTTCCCGGCGCCGGAACATTGTTTCTGACGGCCTGAAAACCCCCACAGAGGTCACGGAGCAAACCGAGCTCACTCGACACCCGCGGCGCCCTCTAGAGTAATCAGATTTGGTTTTTTAAATCTCATGCAAATCATCTACACAATCGCCGACATGCGCCGCTGGCGCACTGAGCACACCGACCTGGCTTTGGTGCCTACCATGGGCAACTTGCATGCAGGCCATCTCGCGCTGGTACGCCTGGCGCGTCAACATGCTGCCCAAGTGGTTGTCAGCATCTTTGTGAATCCGCTGCAATTCGGCGCGAATGAAGATTTTTCGCGTTATCCGCGCACGCTGACTTACGATTGCGAGCTATTACGCGAGGCCGGTGCCGAGGTGGTTTTTGCCCCCGATGCCAAAGAACTGTTCCCGCACCCACAAAGCTACCACGTCGAGCCGCCCGCGCTGGCCAATGAGCTGTGCGGCGCGTTCCGCCCCGGGCATTTCCGCGGCGTGGCGACCATCGTATTCAAGCTGTTCAACATTGTGCAGCCGGGTGTGGCGCTGTTCGGGCAAAAAGACTATCAGCAGCTGGCGATTATTCGCGCCATGGTGGCGGATTTGAATGTGCCGGTGGAAGTTGTGGCAGGCGTGACCGTTCGCGCCGCCGATGGCTTGGCCCTGTCGTCGCGCAACGGGTTTCTGAATGAAGCGGAACGCGCCGAGGCGCCGCGCTTGTATCAGACCTTGAGTGCAATTCGAGACCGGCTGACCGCCGGGGAACGGGATTTCACAGCGCTGGAGCTGGCTGCAACTGCCACCCTCAGCGTTCATGGCTGGCGCGTGGATTACATCGCCATTCGCAGCCCCGCACTCGCCTTGCCCGAGCCCGGCGCCACACGCTTCGTCGTACTCGGTGCGGCATACCTGGGCAGCACGCGGCTGATCGACAATGTCGAAGCCGGCGCTGCAGAAACTTTATAGTTTATAATGGCGGTCTAATATTCGTTCCCTGAGCGAGGGCGAGACCATGCAAAGAACCATGCTGAAATCCAAGTTGCACCGGGTGCGGGTCACCCAATCCGAACTGCACTATGAAGGCTCGTGCGCGATCGACGAAACCCTGCTGGAGGCCGCCGATATTCGCGAATACCAGCAGATCGACATCTACAACGTGACCAACGGCGCGCGCTTCACGACTTATGCCATTCGTGCCGAGCGCGATTCCGGCACCATTTCCGTCAACGGCGCCGCCGCGCACAAGGCCAACCCCGGCGATCTGCTGATTATCGCCACCTATGCCAGCTACAATGAAATCGAACTGCAAAAGTTCGCGCCGCAACTGGTCTACGTGGACGAGCAAAATCGCATCATCGCCAGGCGCAACGAGATACCGGTGCAGGCTGCCCAAGCCTGACGAATTGGCAGTACGAATTGAGAAAGCCAGCTTGTGAGCTGGCTTTCTCAATTCGAGGATTCTATTTCAACTATACCAGCAGGCGATCTCTCTGCTCCTGAAGGCTGCCATACCTCAATGCGTACTGGCGCGTGAACTCTGCTCCGAGGAAAAAAATTTGCGCTGAGTAATAAACCCACAACAACAAGGCGATCATCGCACCAGCAGCGCCGAAACTGGAGGCCACTCCGCTATTACCCAAATACAGACCGATCATGTATTTTCCCAAACTGAATAATAATGCCGTGAACACAGCCCCGATCCATACGTCCCGCCATGACAGGGGTGCATCCGGGAGCATCTTGTAAATTACCGCGAACAGAATGGCGATAATGCCAAATGAAACGATGGAAGAAACAATCGAGAGAATGGCCAGGGAACCGCTCCACATCGTTCCTACATAACGCTCAAGCATGGCAATTGCCGCACTAAACACCAGGGAAATGAGCAACAGGAATGCAAGCACCAGCACCAAGCTGAAA
>JANMKH010000050.1:0-13617 GCA_031371965.1 Sulfuriferula sp. | reverse complement strand
AATAATTCGCGAATCAACATCAATTTTGTTTGCGCAGAAGTATTGCGGGTATCGAGTTGCAAGGCCTTGTCGTAGGCGGCAGTAGCCATTTTGGCATATATGTCGCCCAGATTCTCCTGAGCTGTGGCATAGCTGGGGTTGGTGCGGATTGCCATTTGCAATGCGTTTTTTGCTTCGTCGTACTTGCCTTGTGCGGCATACAGTACGGCCAGATTATTGTAGGGTTCTGGCAAACTCGGGAAATCCCTGGTGAGTGCAGAGAAGGTTTTGATGGCTTCTGCCTTATTGTTCTGTTCAGTCAGAATCAAGCCCTTCATAAAACGCGTTTGCGCATCTTGTGGATTCTTTGCGATGTAGGCGTTCGCCTGGTCAAGCGCTGCCGCCAGCTGTCCTTGCTTCATTAAATTGCTAATCTCTTGTACTTCAGGTGCAGGTGCTGCGCTCGCAGAACATGAGAATATGGAAAACAGGGCAAATAAAAGTACAAAAATTGAAGGGGATTTCATTATGTTATACTCGGTCGGCCACGATTTCAGGGAGGCTAATTCTAGCAAGAACTCCCACGGCTTCAAAATCTTCGCTACTTTCATTCGCAATTTATATCATGCTGACCGTCTATAATTCCCTGGGCCGCGAGAAGCAGGCCTTTGTTCCGATTAGCCCCGGCCGGGTGCGCATGTATGTGTGCGGCATGACGGTGTACGACTATTGCCATCTGGGCCATGCGCGGGTGCTGGTGGTATTCGATATGGTGACGCGCTGGTTGCGTGCGTCCGGCTATGCAGTCGAATACGTGCGCAACGTGACCGACATCGACGACAAAATCATCAAGCGTGCCGCCGAGAATCACGAATCCATCAACGCACTCACCACGCGCTTTATCGCCGCCATGAATGAGGACGCCGCCGCGCTGGGCGTGCTGCCGCCTACCCATGAGCCGCGCGCCACCGAATTTGTCGCGCCCATGCTGCATATGATCGAAACCCTGATCGCGCGTGGCCTGGCTTACCCGGCTGAGAATGGCGATGTCTACTACGCGGTGCATGCTTTTCCCGGTTACGGCAAGCTGTCCGGGAAATCGCTGGATGAATTGCGTGCGGGCGAACGCGTCGAAGTTGACCGGAACAAGCGCGACCCGCTCGATTTCGTGCTGTGGAAAGCTGCCAAGGCAGGCGAGCCGGCGTGGGATTCGCCATGGGGAGCCGGACGTCCGGGCTGGCATATCGAGTGTTCGGCGATGGGCGAACATTATTTCGGTGCGCATTTCGACATCCATGGCGGCGGCCAGGATCTGCAGTTTCCCCACCACGAAAACGAAATCGCACAGTCCGAGGGTGCCCACAATTGCACCTTTGTGAACTACTGGATGCACAACGGTTTCGTGCGCGTGGATAACGAAAAAATGTCCAAGTCGCTGGGCAACTTTTTCACCATCCGCGAAGTGCTGACCCGCTACGATGCCGAAACCGTGCGCTTCTTTATCCTGCGCGCGCATTACCGCAGTCCGCTGAATTATTCCGACCAGCATCTGGATGACGCCAGGCAGTCGCTAACCCGGCTATACACCGCGTTGCGGGATATTCCGCCGCTGGACATCCAGATCGATTGGGCGCACCCGCACGCGGCGCGTTTCAAGGCGGCGATGGACGACGACTTCAATAGCGCCGAGGCCATGGCGGTGTTGTTCGAACTGGCAAGCGAGACCAACAAGTCGCGTTCGGTGCAGGATGCTGCGTTGCTGCGGGCGCTCGGCGGCGTGCTGGGTTTGTTGCAAAACGATCCGGCAAGCTATCTGCAGGCGCTGACCGATAGTGCATATTCAGCACAACAGATAGACCAACTGATCGCTGACCGTGCGGCGGCGCGCAAGGCCAAAAATTTTGCCGAAGGCGATCGCATCCGCAAGCAATTGCTGGACGCCGGGATCGTGCTGGAGGATGGCGCACAAGGCACCAGCTGGCGGCGCGAGTAATACTGAAAACGGCGATTAATCCACGAAAAACACAAAATACACGAAATAAATCAATATATTGCATTGATTAAGTCATTCACCTTTTAGGAGGTGATCTACAATTTCTATTTCATTGAATATTTTGCGAGCTTTCGCCTTACGGCGAAATACCTGCTTACTCCATTTCGTGCTTTTTGTGTTTTTCGTGGACCAGCTTGTTTTTAGAATAATTCAACGCGTCAACATATCCCGGCTGGTGTGCAGCGGACACCAGCCGAGTTCATTGCGAGCGCGGCCGCTGTCCAATGTAAGACTCTGGTGCACACCCTCCATCCAGCCGGGTTCGCCGCCTGCGCCTGTCATTCCCCAGACCAATTTAAGCGCCGCGTCGGCCAATTTTGGCGCAATCGGCACCGCCACGCGGCTGCGCGCGCGAATCGCGTCGCGGAAGCTGAAGCTGTCGTCCGCGGCCAGATTGTAGGCCTCCGCTGCCGGTTGTTTGAGTGCCAGTACAATCGCCGCGGCCACATCGTCTTCGTGCACGCATTGCAGTTGCGGTTGCGGATCGGGCAGACGCACATAAAACGGTTGATGCAGCAAGGTTTTCAACAGGGGCTGGGCATGGGCGCCGAGGATGATGTGCGGGCGCATCCGCACCACATCCGGGTAATGTGACGCGAGCCAGTGCTCCAGTTCGGCTTTGTGCTCGCCATACAGAAAGCCCGGGATGGGCTTGAGCGGCGCTGCTTCATTAACCAGCACGCCGCTGCCGTACACTGCCGCGCTGGACAAATGCACCTGGCGTGTCACGCCCGCCGCGCTGGCCGCGGTAAACAAACGCTGCGAGGCATCCAGGTTGATCGCGCGCATCGCGTGCGCCGGGGTCTTGCCGCGCAGCACCACAAACGCCAAGTGTACCAGTCCGTCGCAGCCTTGCAGCAACGGGGCGAGACTGACATCGCGCAGATCCGCCTGGACGTGGCGATATTTGCGGTGCTCAAACCATCCCGGCTGAATATCCAGCCCGAGCACCGATTCGATCGCCGGGTCATCGCACAAGCGCGGCAACAGGGCGTGGGCAAGGTGGCTGGCGCTACCGCTAATGAATACACGCATGGCGTTCAGGTGCGCAAGGCAGGCATGACGTCCTCTGCAATGCAATGCATGGATTCCTGGATGGCTTCGGTCGGGAGCGCGCCGGCACCGACCGCGCAGAGCAGGTTGGTCACCCCGGCCTCACGATATTTTTGCAGTTTCTCGATACATTCTGCGGGCGTGCCGACGACGGCCATGCCGAATGTTTCCAGCAGCTTCAGATTGATGCCGAGCTTGATCAGGCTGCGGAAGCGCCCCAGATCGTGAAAGTGTTCATAGCTGGGGTAGAGTTTTTCCAGCACCGGCAGCGTGGTCGTGAAGAGTGCATTGTAAAACCACGTCAGTGCCGGTTTGGCGAGCTCGCGGGCACGCTTGCCGTCGGGCAGACAGAAGATGCCGATGGTCATGCCGGCACGCGGCGCAGGCGCGGCAACCGCGCTGTCGAGATAGTTGCGGATGTCGTGTTTCACCATCATCCACGGCTTGAACGGGCCGGCCAGCATCCCGAGCTGTTGCTGCGCCGCCCAGGTGAAAGTGTCCGGGCTGACTGCCGCGGTCCACAGCGGCGGATGCGGGGATTGCACCGGGTAAGGCAGGATATCCAGTGCATCCAGGTGATAATGCTCGCCATGAAAGGTGACCGGACGGCGCAAGAATGATTGGCGCAGGATCGCCAGCGACTCCGCCGTGCGGCTGCGGCTGTCGCTCATGGCGGCGCCGAACACGCCATATTCCTGGGGCGAGAAACCGCGTCCGATACCCAGTTCCAGACGCCCGCCGGTGAGGATGTCCAGGGTGGCGACGCGCTCGGCAACATGCACAGGGTGGTGGTAGGGCAGCGGCACCACGCTCAAGCCCAGGCGGATACGCCGGGTGCGCTGGCTGGCCGCGGCCAGCACCAGATCGGGCTTGGAAGAATGCGAGTAGCCGCGCATGAAGTGATGCTCGACCAGCCACGCACAACCGAAACCCAAGCGATCGGCCAGCTCGATTTCGGCCAGGGTATCGGCGTATGCCTGCGCCTCGCTGCGCGCCAGATGCGGTGGCTGGGAAATCTCGTAAAACAGGTCGAATTGCATGGCCGGAGCGGGTCACAGGGGGCTGTTATAATGCCAGCATCATGACGGATTCGCCAAACTATACGTGTTATGTCGGTGCGCAGGGCTGGGATCACGAGGGCTGGGCAGGCAGCTTTTACCCGGATGATCTCCCGGCGGATTGGCGGCTGACCTATTACAATAATTTTTTCACTTGCTGCTACCTCAGCTACACGGACTGGGCGCAACAGCCCGAGGCAACGCTGGTGCAGTGGCTGGATGATACGTTGCCACGTTTTCGTTTTGTGCTGGAGACGCCAGCCCGCTTGTCCGAGAGTGATCGGGCGCGCCTGGCTATATTGGCGCCACGCACCGGATTGGCTGACACGCCGATTGCATTGCAATCGGCGTGTCTATGGTTGCCACAAGTGCCGGATTGGCGCGCGTTGTCGGCACAAATTCAGCAACGCGCGCAAACGCCGGGAACGCCGTGTTACCTGATCAGTCGTACGCACGCTGTGGCTGATTTGCAACAAGCGATGACTTTGCTGGAAATTCTGGGTTATTAAATTGTTCACACCTCACAGCCGTTATAAAATGCGTTTTTCTTGAAAAGAGAGCTTAATCAGTAACGGTAAAAATGGAGGAATTTTTTTCATCATCACACCTTGGTTCATACAGCAATAAGAAATATGCCACCTTGATACACGCAGCAAGCTTAACCTTGTGCAGTGTATTTAGCGTCAGTTGTTTAGTAAGAGTAAGTAAGTTCGTGTAAAGACATGGTTCGGTCGATATGTTGTTGCCTGTCTTGTGGCACCATAGCGCCGTAATTTTTTTGATTTTTTTAAGGTGTACCCGTGTCGACAGACAATCTGGTCGAAATTAGTAATCTTTCTTTCGCCTATGGCAAACGTTCGATTTTGCAAGGGATCAATCTTGTTGCGCCACGAGGCAAAGTGATCGCCATTATGGGTGGCAGTGGTTGTGGTAAAACCACGTTACTAAGACTGATCGGTGGGGAGCTTCGCCCCAGCGCGGGCGAGGTGCGCGTGTCCGGGCAGTTGGTGCATGATCTTGACCAGCAGGCGCTGTATCAGCTACGCCGTAAAATGGGCATGCTATTTCAGTTTGGTGCACTGTTTACCGACATGTCGGTGTTCGACAATGTCGCCTTCCAGATGCGTGAACATACTGATTTGTCTGAAGCCGTCATCCGTGATCTGGTGTTGATGAAACTGCACGCCGTGGGTTTGCGCGGCGCTAGCAAGCTGATGCCTGCCGAACTGTCCGGTGGCATGGCGCGACGCGTCGCACTGGCACGGGCGGTAGCGCTTGATCCCATGTTGATTATGTACGATGAACCGTTCGCCGGTCTTGATCCGATTTCGCTGGGTGTGGTGGGCAATTTGATTCGCAGGCTGACCGATACACTGGGGCTGACCTCGATTCTGGTCACCCACGACGTGCATGAATCCCTCAAAATCGTCGATTATGTTTATTTCGTCTCCGAAGGCGCGATTGAGGCTGAAGGCACACCGGATCAGATTCGTGCATCAGGCTTGCCCTTCGTGCACCAGTTTGTGCATGGTGAAGAAGATGGCCCGGTGCCTTTCCACTATCCTGCATCCAGCTATATGCAGGACCTCGGACTAGGGGCGCGCAAATGATGCGTATCGGCGTGAATTTTTTCTCCGCTATTGGGCGAAGGGTGATAGAAGGCATTTGGCGTCTAGGTTACGTCGCGCGTTTTCTGATGCTTACGCTGCTGCGCTCATGCACCAGCCTGACGCGGCCTAGTCTGGTGATCCGCGAAATTTATTCAAGTGGCGTGTTGTCCCTGATCATTATTGCCGTGTCGGGATTGTTTGTGGGTATGGTGCTGGGTTTTCAGGGTTATGAAACCTTGAAAACCTATGGTTCGGAACAATCCCTGGGGGTGCTGGTTGCATTGTCACTGGTGCGCGAACTTGGGCCGGTGGTGGCTGCATTGCTGTTTGCCAGTCGCGCCGGATCCGCGATTACTGCTGAAATCGGTCTGATGAAAACCACGGAGCAATTAAAAGCCCTGGAAATGATGGCGATAGATCCTATCGCGCGCATCGTGGCACCACGCTTCTGGGGTGGTGTCATTTCGATGCCGCTATTGGCGGCGATTTTTTCGGTGATGGGTGTATTTGGCGGATATCTTGTGGGCGTAGTGATGATAGGCGTGGACGACGGTGCATTCTGGTCGCAGATGCAGGCGGCGGTGGATGTGCGCCACGATGTGATTAATGGCGTCATCAAGAGTTGTGTGTTTGGTTTCGCGGTGACGACCATCGCGTTATTTGAAGGCTACGACGCGCCACCCACAGCGGAGGGTGTGTCGCGTGCGACCACACGCACGGTGGTGACGTCCTCGCTCACGATACTTGCGCTGGATTTTGTGCTCACCGCATTCATGTTCAAAGGGGTATAAAGAAATGGGAAGAACTACTCTCGATTTATGGGTAGGCGTGTTTGTAGCGGCGGGACTGGCGGCCTTGCTTGTCTTGGCGTTTAAGGTAGGGAACATGAGAAGCATTAATCTGTCCGATGCCTATACAGTAACGGCCGACTTCGACAATATTGGCGGGCTCAAGCCGCGAGCCGCGGTAAAAAGTGCGGGTGTGGTGGTCGGGCGGGTGAGCGAGATTGCGTTTGACGACAAGACTTACGAAGCAAAGGTCACCTTGAGCCTGGACAAACGCTATACTTTCCCCAAGGATACCATCGCGGCAATTCTGACCTCAGGGTTGCTGGGGGAACAATACATAGGCCTGGATGCCGGCGGCAGTGACAAAAAACTCGCTAATGGCGATAAAATCCAGATTACCCAGTCCGCTGTGGTATTGGAGAACTTGATTAGCAATTTTCTCTATAGCAAAGCTGCGGGTGGCCCGGACAAGTCGTCCACGCCCGCCTCCACAGGAGCGACCGCAACTCAAGGAACTCAGCAATGAATATTAAAAAAATCAGTGGCTTATCAAGATTCATGCTGGTGCTGACGGTTGCATTTCCTGCAGCCAGCTTCGCGCAAACTGTAAACCTGCAACAGGCCGTGCAAATGAGCCTGAATGCCGATCCGCGGGTCAAGGAGCGTGAGCAGCTGGTGGAATCGGCGCGTGCACTGCTCGAAGAAGCTCAAGCCAATGATGGCTGGCGTATTAATGCCAACTTATTCGTGGGTCTGGCACCCGCAGTGAACGGTGGCTTTTATCAAGGCGGCGCCACTTCCGGTACGACGCCGCGTACCGACGGTCCTTTTCCTGGCGGCTTGTCCGACTGGACCTCGCTACAGGTTGCATTAATCAAACCGCTGTTTACGTTTGGAAAAATCAAGCATTACAGTGAGGCCGCACAGGGCAATATTGATGTCAAACGGGGCGATGTGCGCATCAGCAAGGCCGACACGGTGATGGACGTCAAGCGTGCCTATTATGGCTATCTGACTGCGCGTGATACACGTCGTTTCCTGGAAGATGTTCAGAATCGTCTGGATAGTGCGCTAAAGCGAGTTGGTCAAAACCTCAAGGATGACAATGGTGAGTCCAAGCAATCGGATTTGTACGCGATGCAAGCAGCGCGTGGCCTGTTGGGAAAATATCTGAGCCAAGCCAAAGCCATCGAAAAAATCAGCCTGAATGGTTTGAAGGTGCTTACTGGAGTTGGGATGGATGCCGATCTGCAAGTGGCTGATGATAGTCTGACTCCAGTAGCACTACCCAAGGATAGCCTGGCAGAATTACAGTCGAAAGCATTGCAGGATCGCCCGGAAATGGCGCAGCTGGAAGCGGGGATGCGTGCACGTCGCGCACTGGTTGCAGCAAAAAAATCAGAGAAATATCCTAATGTTTATGCGGGTATTGTCGGTACTGTCAATTATGCATCACGGCGTGATCGTCTGAACAATCCCTATGTATATGATCCATTTAACAATGCTGGCGCGACCCCAGTAGTGGGAGTGAAATGGGACATGGAATTTGACGTGGCAGATGCCAAGGTGGCGCAGGAACAGGCCGAACTGGAAGCGCTCAATTATAAAAATCAATACGCGCAGGCCGGGATTCCATTTCAGGTATCCGAAGCCTACCAACAGGTTCACGCCAACTACGATGCGCTGCAGGATCTGGCCGACGGTGCCACAGCGGCGCGGCGCTGGATGATTTCCTCGCTGGCAGATTTTAATGCTGGTCTTGAACCGGCAGACAAAGTGGCTGATGCCCTGAAAACCTATGCGCTTACCCAGGCCGAGTATCTGAAAACGGTGAACGATTACAACATGGATGTTGCCCAAATGTACCGCGCTGCCGGCGAACTTAAATAAAACAAATCCTGGAGGACAACTTAAATCATGACTCATAAACCCATATTGAAATCATTGACGCAGGTAGAAAAATGGCTGCTGGGAAGTTTGGCAGCGTTGAGCCTGTTGATTGCTGCCCACGGGCTGGCTGCGGCCGCCGACGTGGCGCCCGATGTGCTGGTCAAGACCACCACCCAGGAAGTGGTTGCCATTCTTAAAAAAGACAAGGACATTCAGGCTGGAGACACCCACAAGGTATACGAGTTGGTGGACGCCAAGGTCCTGCCCAATTTCGACTTTAATCATATGACCATGCTTGCAGTGGGCAAATACTGGCCGCGTGCCACGCCGGCTCAGCGCCAGTCACTGGTTCAGGAATTTCGTACCCTGCTGGTTCGCACCTATGCCAGTTCGTTGACTGCCTTCAATAACCAGACCATCGAATTCAAGCCGTTTAACATGGCACCCGCAGCGACTGATGTGTCGGTACAGACGCAAGTCAAACAACCGGGCGCGCAGCCTATCCCGATCGACTACAGTATGGAAAAGACACCCTTCGGCTGGAAAGTCTATGATGTGACCATCGATGGTGTGAGCCTGGTGACCAACTATCGTAGTTCGTTTGGTGCGGAAATTCGCCAGTCGGGTATTGATGGGCTGATTCACACGCTGGCAAGTCGCAATCAGCAGAATGCGGGCCATCAGCAGGAAAAACCGGAAGCCGGGATGGCCAAAAAATCGCATAGTACGCACCAATGACAGCAGTCGAAAACGCTATCTGCGTTCTCGATGCGGAAGTGACTATTTCCACTCTCACCCATGTGCTCAAGACCAGCACCGACGCCATCAGGCGGGGAGCCCGTATCATCGATTTTCATCAGGTGAATGAGGTTGATTCGGCAGCACTTGCCCTGATTATTGAATGTCGACGTGAAGCCGAGAACGCTGGATTTGAAGTGCGCTGCATTAATTTACCCGCCAATCTGAGAGGTCTCGCCACGCTTTACGGCGTATTGGATTTGATCCCGCAATAAAAATGAGTACTACGCCGGCCATTCTGGTTCGCCAGTTACACAAGCATTTCGGCAATTTGCACGCTTTACAAGGCGTAGACCTGGAAGTGCAACAAGGTGAGTTTTTTGCCCTGTTGGGCCCCAATGGCGCGGGCAAAACTACGCTTATCAGCATCCTTGCCGGACTCACCCGTGCCAGCAGCGGCAGCGCAACTGTTATGGGGCACGATGTGGTGAGTGATTACCGTGCTACGCGCAAGGCGCTCGGTGTGGTGCCGCAAGAGTTGGTTTACGATCCGTTTTTTACTGTGCGGGAGGGACTGCGCATTCAATCCGGCTATTTTGGCCTGCGCCGCAATGACGACTGGATCGACGAGGTCATGACCCATCTCGATCTGCTCGACAAGGCCGACCGTAATATGCGTACCCTGTCCGGCGGCATGAAACGGCGCGTGCTGGTTGCGCAAGCGCTGGTGCACAAGCCGCCGGTGATCATCCTGGACGAACCCACCGCCGGGGTGGACGTGGAACTGCGTCAATCACTGTGGGCATTCATCCGCAAGCTCAATGAGGATGGTCACACCATCGTACTTACCACCCATTATCTGGAAGAAGCGCAAGCTTTGTGCAATCGCGTCGCCATGCTCAAGCAGGGGCGCATCGTGGCATTGGACAGTACTGCCAACCTTCTGAAAAGTATCGCCGAGCGTCATCTGTGCCTACGGATTACGCCTGATGCTCTACCTGCCGGGCTGGCCGCACGTGTTGTCAGTTACACCGATGGTTTGTATGTGCTGGCACTGGATCATTACGCGGATATGGAGGGCGTGCTGGCACAGTTGCGCGAGGCGGGTGTCTGCATCCAGGAAATGGAACTTACCCAGCCCGATCTGGAAGATGTCTTTGTGCAAATCATGGGGGCTTCCTGATGGTGGGTTTCTACACACTGCTGTACAAGGAGTTGCTGCGCTTCTGGAAAGTGTCGTTCCAGACGGTGCTGGCGCCGGTGATTACTGCGCTGCTCTACCTACTGATTTTTTCACACGTGCTGGAAGCGCATGTGCAGGTCTATCCGGGGGTTCGCTACACTGCGTTTCTGGTACCCGGCCTGGTGATGATGTCGATGCTGCAGAATGCTTTTGCCAACAGCTCCTCCAGCCTGATTCAATCGAAGATTACCGGCAATATCGTATTCATGTTGCTGCCGCCGCTGTCTTATCTGGAATTCTTTGCTGCCTATCTGCTCGCCTCGGTGGCACGCGGAGTTGTGGTAGGTTTTGGCGTATTTGTGGTCACGCTGGTATTTACCCAGCTCACTATCCTGCATCCGCTGTGGCTGATTGTTTTTGCATTTTTGGGTACGGGTATCCTCGGCGCACTGGGAATTATCGCCGGTATCTGGGCGGAAAAATTCGACCAGTTGGCCGCGTTTCAGAATTTCCTCATCATGCCGCTAACGTTTCTCTCCGGCGTGTTCTACTCGATCCACTCATTACCGACATTCTGGCAGACAGTGTCGCGTTTTAACCCGATTTTTTACATGATCGACGGATTCCGCTACGGTTTTTTCGGTGTGGCAGACGTCGCGCCGCAATTGAGCCTGCTGGTCGTAGGGGTGTGCTTTGTGGCATTATCCGCACTCACCCTGATTCTGCTCAAAAGCGGCTACAAACTCCGGCATTAATAGACATGGTTACTCCCGAAAACATCCAGCAATATATCGAACAGGGCATGCCCTGCGAACTGGTACGCGTGGCCGGTGATGGCCAGCATTTTGAAGCGCTCATCGTCAGCGCTGAATTCCGCGGTAAAAATCGCGTGCAGCAGCACCAGATCGTGTACCGTGCCCTGGGCGATCGCATGAAGGCGGAAATCCACGCGCTTTCCATGAAAACCCTTACCCCGGAAGAATGGGCGGCAGGGAATAGCTGATGGATAAATTAGCAATACAGGGCGGCGCACGTCTGTCAGGAGATGTACGCATCTCCGGTGCGAAAAATGCAGCGTTGCCGATACTCTGCGCCGGTCTGCTCAGCGCGGATACTCTAAACCTGGAAAACCTGCCCAAACTCAGGGACATCAGCACCAGCCTGACACTGCTGGGTCATCTCGGCATGCAGGTCTCGCTCGACGACCAGGGCGGCGTGGCGTTACAGGCTGCGCATCTGGACAAGCTCGAAGCACCGTATGAACTGGTCAAAACCATGCGCGCCTCGATTCTGGTGCTCGGCCCCATCCTGGCGCGCTATGGTGAGGCTCGTGTGTCATTGCCGGGCGGTTGTGCCATTGGTTCGCGTCCGGTGGATCTGCACATCAAGGGTTTGCAGGCGATGGGGGCGGAAATCCACATCGAGCACGGCTACATCCACGCCAAGGCGAGCCGTCTCAAGGGTGCGCGCATTTTCATGGATACCGTTACCGTGACTGGTACTGAAAACCTGATGATGGCTGCTACACTGGCCGATGGCACCACTTTTCTGGAGAACGCGGCACGCGAGCCGGAGGTAGTGGACTTGGCCAATTGCCTGATTGCCATGGGCGCCAAAATTGAAGGTGCAGGTAGCGATGTCATCGTTATTGAAGGGGTCGACAAGCTGCACGGCGCCACCCATAAAATCATGCCGGACCGGATTGAAACCGGTACCTATCTGGTGGCTGCCGCAATCACCCAAGGGCAGATCCGAGTGTTGAATACGCGCGCCGACATTATTGAATCGGTGCTGGACAAGTTGCGTGAAGCGGGTGCTGAAATTGATGTGGGTAACGACTGGATCAGCCTGGAAATGCGTACCCGCCCCAAGGCGGTGAACCTCAAAACCGCGCCTTACCCGGCATTCCCTACCGATATGCAGGCGCAGTTCATGGCGCTCAACTGTATTGCCGAAGGCGTGGGGACGGTCACCGAAACCATTTTCGAAAACCGCTTCATGCACGTACAGGAAATGCAGCGCCTGGGTGCTGATATCGCCGTGGAAGGCAACACTGCCCTGGTACGCGGTGTGGACAAACTGGAAGGCGCGGTGGTCATGGCGACCGATTTGCGCGCTTCGGCGTCATTGGTGCTGGCGGCATTGGTGGCCGAGGGTGAAACCATCATCGAACGCATTTATCATATCGACCGCGGTTACGAATGCATCGAGGAAAAATTCGCCCAATTGGGCGCGCGCATTCGCCGCATAAAATGACCTGAGGTATCCATGATTACCATCGCTCTGTCCAAAGGCCGTATTTTCCAGGAAACCCTGCCACTGCTCGAGGCCGCAGGTATCATCCCGCGCGAAGATCCCGAAAAATCGCGCAAGCTGATTCTCGCCACCAACCGGCCCGATGTGCGCCTGGTGATTATCCGTGCCTCTGACGTACCTACTTATGTGCAATATGGCGCGGCGGATATAGGTGTGGCAGGTAAGGACGTGTTGATCGAGCACGGCGGCGAGGGCATGTACCAGCCGCTGGATTTGAACATCGCACGTTGCAAGATGATGGTCGCGGCACACCCGGCATTCGACTACGAACAAGCCGTGCATCAGGGCGCGCGTTTGCGCGTGGCTACCAAATACCTGAAAACTGCTCGTGAATACTTTGCCGCCAAGGGTGTGCATGTGGACCTTATCAAGCTGTATGGCTCGATGGAGCTGGCGCCGCTGGTAAAGCTCGCCGACGTGATTGTGGATCTGGTGAGCAGCGGCAGTACACTCAAAGCCAATGGCCTCGTGGCAGTGGAAGAGATCATGGACATCAGTTCGCGTCTGGTGGTCAACCAGGCCTCGCTCAAATTGAAGCACGCAGAAATTCAGCCCATGCTGGATAGCTTCGCTTCGGCCATCAAGACGGATTGACCTCCGTTGTCGGCGACGCCCGTCAACCTGCCAGATGATTCATCCATCCAGCGCATCCTGATCATCAAATGGAGTGCGCTGGGCGATCTGGTGCTGGCCAGTGCATTGTTTGAAGACATCCGCCGCGCTTTTCCGCGTGCCGAAATCCATTTAAATACCCTGCCCGCCAATCAGAAGCTATTTGCCGCCGACACGCGTTTTACCAAAATTATCGCGCTGGATACGCGTGTCAAATCCGGAAAATTAGTTGCCATGCTACGCTGGCTGAAAATCATAAGGGCAGGTCGCTACGATCTGGTGGTGGATTTGCAGACTAACGACCGCAGCCGTTTTTTGCTCGGTGTCTTGCAGCTCT
>JANMKH010000234.1:0-2880 GCA_031371965.1 Sulfuriferula sp. | reverse complement strand
GTAGCCGCGGACGTGATCGGTAGCAGATATACCAACGGCAGCGCCATTGGTGACAATATTATCAACGGTGCGCTCGGAGTAAAGTGGAATCCCGGTTTTGCGAAAAACCTGATTATGTCCGCCAATGCGCTTTTCCCTTTGAACAACTCCGGTCTGCGCTCCGATTTAATCACCACGGTGGCACTCGAATATGGTTTTTAATCGGCCTTGGGCTAACACCCGGTTACCGATTCCGTCCAAGTTTATACCAAATAGAGGGATGGCTCTGTGAGGATACTATGCCTACTGCGATTCGCTATTATCGTGGCAGTTTCGATATTTCCTCTATATGCCAACGGCGCTGGCGATATTGCAGTAATCAGAAGCCAGGACCTCGATCCCTACAATCAGGCATTCGCCGGTTTTTCGGAGTCGTGCGCCAGTAACGTCAAGCAATATACGCTTGGCGGGAATGGCGCTTCACAGCAGCGCATGGCGCAAGAAATCGGCGCAGAAAAACCGCGACTGGTCTTGGCGATTGGATTGATGGCCGCAAAGCTTGCCAAAGAATATCTCAAGGATATTCCGACACTCTACATCATGGTTTCCAATCCAAAAAAATATGGCCTTATTGGTAACAATATCGCGGGCATCACGCTGAACATACCCGTCGAGGCACAGTTCAAGACTTACAAAACCCTGGTACCAGGACTTAAATCCATAGGCGTCATCTACGATGCGAATAATTCCGGGGAAATTATTCGGGAGGCAAGTGCCGTGGCGAAAAAACTTGGAGTTCAGCTCGTTGCGGTTTCCGTTACTTCGCAAAAGGAGGTCCCGGAAGCTTTGCGCAGCATGCTGGGAAAAGTGGACGCGGTCTGGATGGTGCCGGATGAGACTGTCGTCACGACAGATTCATTCAAGTATTTCCTTGTGACAACCCTGGAAAAGGGTGTTCCATTCTTTGCGGCGTCGGATATCTTTGTTGAAGCCGGGGCTTTGGCAGCACTCACGCCGGATTACACAGACGTCGGGCGGCAAGGTTGCCAGTTGGCCATTGGATTCACAGACGGCCAGGTTAGCCTGGCCGAGACTGGCGCCAGGCCGCCGAGAAAAATCAATCTTTCACTCAATTTGAAGACAGCCAGAAAGATTGGCCTGGCCATACCCAAATCGGTCATAGAATCGGCAAAGCTGGTTTATCAATAGAATGTTTCCTCACCGAAACTGCGCATATGGATTTTCCAGCTAACAACCCATTCCGGCTTTCGCTCAAGGTTAAGGCGATCTCATTCATTGCCTTGATTATTCTGGCGGTGGGAAGCTTTTTAAGCTGGCGATTCTTAAGCCAGTCGGAAGAAATATTGACCTCGGAACTGCAGGGCCGGGCACTAGCATTCAGCAACAACCTGGCCCGCAGCAGCAAATACGGCATTCTGACAGAAGACCCCGAGATCCTGCGCGAAGTGGCTGACGGTGCATTGCAGGAAGAAAGCGTTATCTACGTGCGTATCAGCAATGCGCAGGGGAAAGTGCTCGCCGAGCAGTTTAAATATCCCAGCACAACCAAGTCGCTTGCCGCCATCTTCCGACACATTACATCCATTGATCCGGCGTGGAATAAGCCCTTTATGACCCATCATCTAATCAAGGGCATTGGCATCTATCATACATTTACTCCTGTGCAGACGATTCGTAACGAAACCAATAGCCGACTTTCCACTGAACTGATGCTGCTTGGTGAAGGAAATTCTGCTGTCGGCAATAAGCCAAAAGTCATTCAGCAGGGCAATGTCCAGATACTCCTATCAACGGAAAAAGTGCTGGATAAAATCCGCAAAACGCTACTTAGCGGCATATTTCTGACGCTGGTCATTGTCGGGATTGCGGTGATTGTGGCGTTTTTTGGCGTGGGTTACATCATCAAACCGGTTCGCGCCATGGCGCGAGCCGCGCTGAATATTTCGCGCGGTGATTTGTCGCAGCGCGTCCAGGTTCGCTCCAGGGATGAGATCGGCGTGCTGGCAACCGCTTTCAACCACATGACGGATTCTCTGTCCACGATGACGCAGGCACAACAGCAACGTCTGGCAGAACTATCGACACTTCATGATATCGGTATCGATATGAGTTCGACCCTGGATCAAGAAAGATTATTTGATTTGACACTCAAAGCGGTCGTCGGGCGGCTGGGCTATGACCGGGCGATTTTTTTCCGGTATAGCGAGGAAAAGCAGGCGCTGGTTGAGGGAAAGCTGGAAGGTATATCAAAAGATCTTGAGCAGGCATTACTGGGACTGGAAATTCCTCTGGAAGAAAAAAGCGGTTTTTGTGCCACGGTGGCGTTGAAGGGCGAAGCGGTATTGGTTGTGGATGTGCGCACGGAGCAGCCGCATATCTATGGACCAATGTCACATATTCTCGACGCCCGCTCTTTTCTGGCTGCGCCTGTGAAATTTGAGGGCCACACACTCGGTATCCTGATAGTGGAAAGCCTCGACAAGGTGCTAACCGATGCGGATCTGAAGCTGATAGCCACGCTTTGTAGCCAACTCGCGGTAGCCATGGCGAACGCATCATCGTACCGGCAGATCGAGCAACTCAATATAAGCCTTGAACAGAAAGTAGCAGCGCGGACAGCAGAACTTCAAATGCAACAGGATAAGCTCAAAGAGGTGAACGAAAGGCTGAGGCAGGCGACGCAACATAAATCCGAATTCCTGGCAAGAATGTCGCATGAACTGCGCACGCCGCTGAATGCAATTATTGGCTATAGCGAAATGCTCATGGAAGAACACGAGAGTCCTGACCAGGAGCCATTAACCCAGGACTTGAAGAAAATTCATTCCTCGGGCAGACATTTGCTGTCGTTGATCAACGATATTCTCGATTTGTCGAAGG
>JANMKH010000227.1:0-3194 GCA_031371965.1 Sulfuriferula sp. | reverse complement strand
GTGGTGAAATAGGCATACACGGCGAACCCGACCATTCCTGCAGCATACATTCCCCACGCGGCGCGGCTGCCCGACAGTAAAATCACCGCAGTGTAGGGTAATAATGCCAGCCAGTACCAACCACTTGAGCGGACAGCAATGCGGCGTATGGTTTCAAAATATATCGGTGCCAGCATCGCCACAATGAGCCCCATAGTGAGCTTTGAAAATGGGCCAGTGATACGCCCGCCAGCGGGTTTATAACCGAATACATCATGGCCAATAGCTGCCTGTAGTAGCGCATCAGCAATCCAGAAACTCATGATCAGCGTGATGGCTATAAACAGCTTGCTGCGGGCTGTTTCATCCCGCAGTGCATACAATGCAAAAACACCGGCCAGCGGAAAACGTACAAAAGCCAGAGCAGTGCTGGCAGCTGGCTCGAAAGTGATTGCATCCGGCAAAGCCGTCACCAGCGGCAGCCAGATGCAGGCGAACAATAACAGCAACCAGCGCATCGAAGGGTGCCGCAAGATGGCGCGTCCCTCCTTGAACATCAGCGCAATACCGCCGAAAGTCATCAACGCCAGCGGCACCTCAAAGCCTTTGCCCATGGGAGAGGCGAAGACAAACGCGGCGATTAGCCACCAGCCATGTTGACGCACGGCGTGTGCAAATGATCCAGTGGGGGTGGACAGCGCAACGGGTTCAGGGGATGTCATGCAAGTTTTCCTGCTTAAAAATGGGAGAGAAGGTGTTGAACCTAGAAAAAGCAGTTGGTCCACGAAAAACACAAAAAGCTCGCAAAATACTCAAAGAGATAACAAGCTGTAGATCATCATCCAATGGGTGAATGGCTTAATCAATGCGATATATTGATTTATTTCGTGTCTTTCGTGTTTTTCGTGGATAAATCGCCGTTTTTAGGTTGAAAGTAGAGGCCGGGTTGCCAAGGCTAATTTCTGTATCGGAGTCATGTTGCCGATAGTCATATTGGGTTGTTCGTGGTTGTAAGTTCACAGATGCCGAAACTGGCTCATTCCTGTTAAATTCTGGCAATCTCAGACTACCCGTGCCAGTTCACACTCGGTCTCCAGCGATGCAATGGTGTCGAGCACCGTCTCGACCGCGATCCGCGAGACGCCGTCTGCGGCCAGCCCGCCGGGTGGGTATACCGGATGAATGCGCGGTGAACTTGTTGCAACCCACGCTGAGATCGCTTGCCCTAGCAGAGCGAAGCTATGGCAACCGGTTGCGGCAGCCAGATTGAGCATTCCGGTATCGTTGCCGACGAACAACTGACAGCGCGCCAGAAGGGCGATCAACTCTTGCAGTGGCGCCTGGATCACTGGCACCGGCGCGGCGGTCGGGCAGGTGGCGGCCAACTCAGTCGCCATTGCGGTCTCAGCGGCGCCGCCGAGCAGGAACACGCTGCCGCCGTAACGCGCATGCAGCGCCTGCAGACATGCAGCGAAGTGAGTCTCGCCCCACTGCCTGGAAGGCTCGCTGCTGCCGATGCCGAACGCGAACCAGGGACGAGGGCATTCGCCATACTCGGCTTCGACCCGCTGCTGCGCGGAGACGGTGGATACAAGTAGCGGTTGCGGACGCTTGAGTGCAATGTCGAATGCGGCGAGGAAGCGGTCGGCGCGTTCGACGGTGTGTCCGGTACTAGAGAGCGGCACGCGGGGTGTATCGCTAAACAACCAGCGCTGCCACCCCCCTGCATAACCGACCCGCTCAGGAATTCCGGCTAGCCATGCAGCCAGCGCGTAGCGGCTGCTGTCATGGAGTATCCAGACTTTGCGCAACCGGCGTGCCCGAAGCTGCCTCACCAGAAGCCAGAAGCCGCGCCAGCCATCGTGCTCACCGGGCTTGCGCCTGAGCCAAATCACCTCGGCGACTTCAGGTAGATTGGCGAGCAGCTGGTCTGACAGGGAACGCGGCTTGGTCAGCACTTCCACCTTGCCTTCAGGCTCGCAACCTGCGATCGCAAGCAGATGAGGAATGTGCCAGACCATGTCGCCGATACCGGGCAACGGTTGAATCATCAGTACACCCCGCGCTGAGGTGCTGGTATCCATGTTCATGCAGAAAGGGTGCGCCCGAAGGCCGCAGAAAAACAGGAAACGCTAACGCCACGGGTCGCGGCCTGAATTTGTCCGCTACGGTGTTCGATCCTGATTGAGTCCATCATGTTTGCGAGTTGCTCTGTCATTTTGCAAGATCGAGATAAAGTGCCATGGTTTTTTCCAGCATTGCCGTCAATGGGTAAGTACCTCGATCTGCAACCACAACCGGCTGCTCCAGTAATCCAGTAATGCGTTCAATCAGCGCGTCCATATTGCCCAGTTCAACCAGCCCGGCAGGATAAGCTGTCGCGAGTATTTCTCCCACGCCGCCGTGATTATACCCGACCACTGGCGTGCCCAGCCGCAGCGCCTCCAGCACCGTGCGGCCAAACGACTCCGGTTTGCTGGACAGCGAAAGCACCATGTCCGACACCGCAAACACTTCGCGCATGTCGCTGCGATGGCCGGTAAACGTGATGTCGCCAGCCAGCCCGCGCGCTGCCATGGCTTGGTGCAGTTCGCGCGCGTAGGCGAGGCGCTTGGGGTCTTCGCCGCCGACGATCAGCCCGTGTACCGGCAGCCCGCGTTGTTTCAGGCGGCCGATGAGTTCGATGAAGGCTTCGTGACCTTTCAGCCGGGTCAGGCGGCCGGGCAGGGTGATGATGCGTTTGCCGATGAGTTGCGGGTACTGCGCACGCCATGCGGCCAGCCAGTCCGGTGACGGCTGATAGCCATAGGGGAATTCCGCCGCGTCCACGCCCCGGTAAATGACCTCGATGCGGCTGGGATCGGTATCCGGATAGTTACGCAGGATGTAGTCGCGGATGGTATTGGAGACGGCGATGATGCGCTCGCCTTGCAACATCACCCGGCTGTAGCGGTTGACCGAATACAGCCCATGCACCGTGGTGACCAGGCGTGGCCGCGTGGCCGCGTCCATGCCGCGCCAGGCCAGGTAAGCCACCCAGGCCGGCATGCGCGAGCGCACATGCAGGATGTCCACTTTGTGCTCAAGCAGAAAACGCCGCAGGCGCGGTACCAGGCGCAGCGTGAACCGCGATTTTTTGCCTACCGGCCAGGTGAAATGTGTCGCGCCTTCAGCTTCCAGTTGCGCAACCATGCGCCCGCCCGCAGACATCACCA
>JANMKH010000222.1:0-2990 GCA_031371965.1 Sulfuriferula sp. | reverse complement strand
CATCCAGCTCGATACCGGCGTGCCGATCGCCAACGGCGTGCTGACCACCGATACCGATCACCAGGCCACCTCGCGCATGTCGGTAAAAGGCGCCGAAGCCGGCGAATGCGCGATCGAAATGGCTAACCTGCTCAAACAGCTATGAGCGGCAACCGCCGCAAGGCCCGCGAATTCGCCGTGCAGGGCGTATATCAGTGGTTGCTCAACCATCAGCCGACCGCCGATATCGTCAAACAACTGCGCGACGATCCAACGTACCGTAACATCGACGAACAGATGTTCCTGGCGCTATTGAATGGTGTGGTCGACGATGCCCCGGCGCTGGACTTGCGACTCGCTGCGTACCTGGACCGCAAGCCCACGGAACTGAGCCCGGTGGAACATGCCATTCTGCTGCTGGGCGCGCAGGAGCTGTTGCATCATCCGGAAGTACCATATCGCGTTGTCATTAATGAAGCAGTCGAACTCGCCAAGATATTTGGCGGTACCGATGGTCACAAATACGTCAACGGCGTGATGGATAAACTGGCTGCCGAGGCGCGTAGCGTGGAAGTGAGTGCGCCACGCCGCAAGCCCTGATACGGAGGTGCGTGTCATGCCTTCCGAATTCGATCTGATCCAGCGCCATTTCAGCCGTACCGCCCCGAACGCGGTGCTGGGCGTGGGCGACGATTGCGCGTTGCTGCAGCCCGGCGCGGGGATGCAACTGGCCGTATCCACCGATACGCTGGTTGCTGATGTGCATTTTTTTGCTGATGCCGATCCGCAAAAACTTGGCTGGAAATGTCTCGCCGTCAATCTTTCCGATCTCGCCGCAATGGGTGCGACGCCGCGTTGGGCGACGCTGGCGCTGACGCTGCCCGAAGTTGACGATGATTGGCTGGCGGCGTTCGCAACGGGACTGTATCGCTGTGCCGATCAAATTGGTGTGAGCCTGGTGGGCGGAGATACCACGCACGGTGCATTGAGCCTCACCCTCACCATCATCGGCGAAGTGCCGCCCAACCAGGCACTGCGCCGCGACGGCGCCCAACCGGGCGATGAAATATGGGTGTCCGGCACGCTGGGTGACGCCGCACTGGCACTGGCCGTATTGCAAGGCCGGGCCAATCTGACTGACGCCGATCTAGCCGCTCTGGCAGTGCGCCTGCACGCTCCCACGCCGCGTGTCGAATTGGGCCTGGCCTTGCGTGGAGTGGCGCACAGCGCGATCGATGTGTCGGATGGCTTGCTGGCTGATTTAGGGCATATTCTGACGCGCTCCGGCGTCGGCGCCGTGGTTGAATACGCGCACTTGCCGTTGGGTGAAATCATGCATGACTACGCCGCGCACCCGGCATTCGATGACTGTGTACTGAGCGGGGGCGACGACTACGAGCTGTGTTTTACTGCACCCGTCGCACACCATCAGGCGCTCGACGAAATCGCCGCCCGCCTCAACCTGCGCCTTACTGCCATCGGCAGCATTCACGCCGAGCCCGGCCTGATGGTGCGCGATGCGCAAGGACAGCCACTGGACATTCGCCGTACCGGTTATGACCACTTTGCCGCCTGACTGGCGCTTCGTTACCCGCCACCCGGCCCATTTTCTCGCTTTTGGTCTGGGCAGCGGACTCGCACCCAAGGCGCCGGGCACGTTTGGCACACTGGCTGCGCTGCCGCTGTACTATGCGATCGCCTGGTTCGCCACGCCGACCGAGTTGTACCTCATCATCGCTATCGCGCTGGTTGCCGGCATCTGGATTTGCGGCAAAACCGGGCGCGATTTGGGCGTGGCGGATTATGGCGGCATAGTCTGGGATGAGATCGCCGCATTTTGGATTGTGCTCGCAGCCACTCCGCAAACCCCGCTGTGGGTCGCCGCCGCCTTTGGCCTGTTCCGCCTGTTCGATATCTGGAAGCCGTTTCCGATCAACTGGTTCGATGCGCACCTGAAAAACGGCTTCGGCGTCATGCTCGACGATTTGCTGGCGGCTGGCTACACTTTACTGGTACTGTTCATCGCACAAAAAATTCTGCCATGAGACCGACCGACGCAGAACTCTATCAACTGGCCGAACAAACCGGCCAGGCCCTCAGCCGGCGCGGCATCATGCTCGCCAGCGCCGAGTCGTGCACCGGCGGCTGGGTCGGCATGCTGGTTACCGCGGTGCCGGGCAGTTCGGCCTGGTATGAGCGCGGCTTCATCACCTACACCAACACCGCCAAACACGACATGCTGGGAGTGCAAACCGCCACGCTGGAGACACTTGGCGCGGTATCCGAACCCACCGTGCTGGAAATGGCGCAGGGTGCGCTCGCCCGCAGCCGCGCGCACATTGCCGTGGCCATCTCCGGCATCGCCGGGCCGGGCGGCGGCACCCCGAAAAAACCGGTCGGTACCGTGTGCATCGCCTGGGCGATGCAGGACGGTACCCACCTCGCCACCACCTGCAGGCTTTCCGGCGACCGCGAAGAAATTCGCGCGCGTGCCGTGGCTGCCGCGTTGCGCGGCGTGATCGAGTTGCTGGACTAGACAAAAACGATTTGCCACGGAGGACACAGAGGACACAGAGAAAGCCGGACCAAACCGGTGCGTACTATGGGTTGGTTGTTCGATTTGATTTTCTCTGTGTACTCTGTGATCTCTGTGGCTAACGGGTTTTAACGGTTTATGCCATAATCCCGCATTAAATTTGAGGAAAAACACATGGACGAAAACAGAAGCAAAGCCCTCGCCGCCGCCCTGGCGCAAATCGAAAAAAGCTTCGGCAAAGGTTCCATCATGCGCCTCGGCGATGGTGAGGTCGTGCAGGACATCCAGGTGGTTTCCACCGGCTCTCTGGGGCTGGACATCACCCTCGGCGTGGGCGGGCTGCCGCGTGGCCGCGTGGTGGAAATTTACGGCCCGGAATCCTCCGGAAAAACCACGCTCACCCTGCAAGTCATCGCCGAAATGCAAAAGCTGGGCGGCACCGCAGCGTTCATTGACGCCGAGCACGCACTCGACC
>JANMKH010000218.1:0-1817 GCA_031371965.1 Sulfuriferula sp. | reverse complement strand
TGGCGGCGCAGCGGGCTGCAGGCGCGCCTCAATAACCGGGATAGCAGCGGCTAGCGGTGCCGCCACCGGATTAACGCGCAGCAGGCCGATCAGTGCCAGATGAACCGCAATGGAGATGGACATGGCGGCCACCACGCGCTGCATGGCCGGGCTGAGTTCAGGCTCCTGAAGATCGGCTGGGCGCGGCATGCCCGTGCATCAATGCAACACACGCGGCATGGCGAGGGTAAACACTGGAATCTCCGCGTCGAAGTGCTCGCCGTCTTCCGCCACCATCTGATAGCTGCCGTACATGGTGCCCACCGGCGTAGTGATCGCCGTGCCGCTGGTGTATTCAAAACTCTCGCCGGGCTTGAGCAAAGGCTGCTCTCCCACCACGCCCAGACCGCGCACTTCCTGCACCTTGTTTTCGGCGTCGGTAATCACCCAGTGGCGCGACACGAGTTGCGCCGGGATGGTGCCGGTGTTGGTGATGGTGACGGTGTAGGCAAACACATAGCGATCCTGGTGCGGATCGGATTGGTCGGGAATGAATACCGTCTCGACGACTACGGTTACGTGATTTTTTCTGCTGTCGCCCATTTGTGTGTCTGTCCTTGAGTCGGTCGCGCTGTTACCTCGACGCGATTCCGGGTAAAATTGGCTCTCTTATCCAAAGGCTTGTTGAAAGGGTCACCATGTCCAGGCAATTCCGTATCGCACCGAGCATTTTATCCGCAAACTTCGCCAAGCTGGGACAGGAAGTCACTGATGTGATCGCGTCCGGTGCGGACATCATTCACTTTGATGTGATGGATAACCATTACGTACCCAATCTGACCATCGGTCCGCTGGTGTGCGAATCGCTGCGCCCGGTGACGGATGCAATCATCGACGTACACCTGATGGTCAAGCCGGTAGACCGTATTATCCCCGATTTCGCCAAGGCCGGGGCGAACATCATCACCTTCCACCCGGAAGCATCCGAACACATCGACCGCACCCTGTCGCTGATCAGGGAATGCGGATGCAAGGCCGGCCTGGTGTTCAACCCGGCCACCTCGCTGAGCTATCTGGACTACGTGATGGACAAGGTGGACATGATCCTGCTGATGTCGGTCAACCCCGGCTTCGGCGGGCAGAAATTCATCGCGGAAACGCTCAACAAAACGCGTGCCGTGCGCCAGCGCATCGACGCCTCGGGCCGCGATATCTGGCTGGTAGTGGACGGCGGCGTGAAAGTCGACAACATTGCTGAAGTAGCACGCGCGGGCGCGGACGTATTCGTGGCCGGCTCCGCCATTTTCGGCGCAGCCAGGGACAGCGACGCGAACCGCTACGACAGCGTGGTCGCGGCGCTGCGCGCGGAACTGGCGAAAGCCTGACCCAGTCACTACGGGCTTGACCCGGCATGACGTACACGAGATTAGACATTAAACCTAAAACCACAATTCAAGCCACGGAGATCACAGAGCACACAGAGATGAAGCGTGTTCCGCATATTTTCCGGTTCACCTGATGGGTGAAGCCGGTATTTACGATAACCATGTGAACTCCATTGCCTCTGTGAACTCTGTGTTCTCTGTGGCTAACTGACCTTTTAAGACCAAATGAACTTCCCAATCAAAATCAAGGCCGTAGTCATCGACCTCGACGGCACGCTGCTCGACACCGCACCCGACCTCGCCCACGCGGCAGAATTGATGATGGCCGAACTCGGCATGCCGCCAGTGCCGCTGGCGTCCATCAAGACTTATATCGGCAACGGCGTTTCGCGCCTGGTAAAGCGTGTGCTGACCGGCAGCATGGATACCGAACCGGATGCCGCGCTGTTTGCC
>JANMKH010000167.1:0-4653 GCA_031371965.1 Sulfuriferula sp. | reverse complement strand
AGCAGCCGGTATACAGTCTGAGCGATCTGATCACGCATACCCAGGCCACCGCATTGACACGCAAGGCGCGCGGCGCGGCGCGAGTGCTGGATTTTGAGGGAAAAGACCAGTACCGTCTCAATGACGCTACTTATACAACCTGACCGGTCAATAATGATGACTGGTATCTGCACGTCAAGGATCTGACCATTGATCGGGGACGTGAAGTTGGCAATGCGCGCAATGCTTATCTGGAATTCAAGGGCGTGCCCATTCTGTATACGCCATTCATAGATTTCCCGCTCAACAACCAGCGTAAATCAGGCCTGCTCGCGCCCACCTTCGGCACCACGGGTAGTAGCGGCCTGGAGTTTCGCCATCCGTATTACTGGAACATCGCACCGAATTACGACGCCACCATCAGTCCGCGCATCATGAGCAAACGCGGGCTGCAGATGGGTGGAGAGTTCCGTTATCTGGGTGAAAGTTATCGGGGCCTGCTCAATGGTGAATTTCTGGCTGACCAGGTCACCAATACCAATCGCTGGAGCGTGTTTGTCAACCACGACCAGACTTTCGCCCCGGGATGGAGCGGCCACCTGCATTATGAGCGGGTCTCGGACAACAACTATTTCCGCGACCTGTCCAATCAGATCAACACCACCTCGATTACCAACCTGTCGCAGGATGGCAGCATCAACTACAGCGCGGGCTGGTGGAACGCCGGTATCCGCGCGCAAAAATTCCAGACCCTGCAGGATCCGCTGGCGCCCATCGTACCGCCCTATAATGTGCTGCCTCAGCTCACCCTTAACGCCAATCTCTACGACTGGCACGGCGTAGATTTCAGTTTCGCCGGCGAAGCCGTGCACTTCGATCACCCGACGTTGGTCACCGGTACACGGGTATCGGCCTACCCCAGCTTCAGCCTGCCGATGGCCAATAATTTCGCCTACCTCACCCCCAAATTCGGCGTGAGCCAGACCAATTACTATCTGGATTCGAGCACGCTGCCCAATAGCGTGCGCACCCTGCCCATCACCAGCGTGGACAGCGGTTTTTACATGGACCGCACTACCCGGCTGTTCGGTCATGATTACCAGCAAACGCTGGAACCGCGACTTTTTTATGTTTACATCCCGTATCGCGACCAGAGCCAGATCCCCAATTTCGACAGCGGCGAGATCGATTTCAATTTTGCCCAGATGTTCACTGAAAACCGCTTTGCCGGTGGCGACCGTATCAATGACGCCAACCAGCTCACCACGGCAGTGACCTCCCGCCTGATCGAGCCTGACAGCGGCCTGGAACGCCTGCGGGTTTCTCTTGGCCAGCGTTTTTATTTCGCTCCGCAGAAAGTGGTACTACCTGGTGGCGTTCCAACTAACAGCACATCCTCTGATGTGCTTGCCAGTATCGGCGGTCAGATCAGCCAGGCGTGGCGCGCCGAGGCGGCAGTGCAATTCAATACGGGTCTGGGTGAAAGTATCCGCAACAGCATCTCTGCCAACTATCATCCGGAGCCAGGAAAAACCCTCAATTTGAGCTACCGCAGCATTCGCGGTACATCCACCCTGGACGCCATCCGTCAGGTAGACATTTCTGCACAATGGCCCCTGGCACCGCGCTGGTATGGCCTGATGCGTTATAATTATTCTTTTGTGGATGGCCGTCTGGTGCAAGGTCTGGCGGGGCTGGAATACAACGCCGGCTGCTGGGCTATCCGCGGCGTACTGCAGCGCATTGCCACCGCCACTGGCAGTTCCAGCAATTCTTTTTTCATCCAGCTCGAATTGAACGGTATTGGCCGACTCGGCTCTAATCCGCTCGATGTCCTCAAACAAAGCATTTCCGGCTACGTGAATACCAATGAACTTCAAAACCCTTAATCGCACACTGCACGTCATTGCCGTGCTTGCCACTTTGTTACCGGGCGCGGTCCATGCGGCGCAAGACGACGCTGCCCAACCTGCGTCCGGCACACCCAATAGCCCTACAGCCAAGCACGCTGCGCCGCCTATCAAGCCGCTCGACAGCATCGTCGCCGTGGTCAATGACGACGTCATTACTCGCCACGATCTCGATGAGCACTACGATCGCGCCGTACAGCAATTAAAGGCACGAAAAATACCGCTGCCATCGCGTACGGTGCTGGAAAAACAGCTGCTGGAACGCATGATCAGCGACCGTATCCAGTTGCAATATGCCAACCAGACCGGTATCCGCGTGGACGGGCCTACCCTGGATAAAGCACTGAACCGCATCGCCGCTCAGAACAACATGAACCTGGAGCAGTTCCGCACCGCCCTGGCCAAGGAAGGCATGGCGTTCAACAAATTCCGCGACGACATCCGCGATGAAATCATCCTGCAACGCCTGCACGAACGCGATGTGGACAGCAAGGTCAACGTCACCGAAGCCGAGGTCGATGGGTATCTGGAAAACCAGGCCAAACAAGGTCAGGAAGACGAGTACAACTTCGACCACATCCTCATTCGTATTCCCGAGGCGGCTACCACTGAGCAAATTCAGCAGCAGCGCGCTCGCGCCCAGAAGGTGCTCGACGAGCTCAAGAAAGGCGCAGACTTTGCCCAGCTGTCAGCCAGTTATTCCGACGCATCCAATGCACTGGATGGCGGTAATGTAGGCTGGCGGCGCGGTTCGCAATTGCCCACCCCGTTTGCCGACATTCTGGCCAAAATGCAACCCGGCCAGGTATCCGACATTATCCGCAGCAGCAATGGCTTTCATATCCTCAAACTGGTGGACAAACGTGGGCAGAACTCCAAAATGGTGGTCCAGCAGACTCATGTACGCCACATTCTGATCAAGACCAACGAACTGGTATCGGCAACCGACGCCAAAAACCGCTTGCTGCAAATCCGTGAACGCCTGCTCAATGGTGCCAAATTCGCGGATATGGCACGTCAGTACTCGGACGACAGTTCGGCTGCCAAGGGGGGCGATCTGGGCTGGGTGTCGCCCGGCGAGACGGTGCCTGAATTCGAACACGCGATGAATGCGCTGAAACCCGGTGAAATCAGCCAACCAGTGCAAACACCGTTCGGCTTCCATCTGATCGAGGTGCTGGCGCGACGCGATCAGGATGTCACCAAGGAACGCCAACGCCTGTTGGCACGCCAGGCGCTGCGCGAGCGCAAGATCGAAGCAGCGCAGGAAGAATGGCTGCGCCAGTTGCGCGACAGCGCCTACGTCGAATACCGTAACGCGGAATAATTCAAGCCGTGACTGCACCCGTCATCGCCATCACCGCTGGCGAACCCGCCGGCATTGGTCCCGACCTGTGCGTGATGCTGGCCCAGCAACCACGGGAACAAGCCTGGGTGGTCATCGCCGATCACGATCTGCTGGCGCAGCGTGCCGCCATACTTGGGCTGCCGCTGGCGCTGCAGCACTATGGCAGTACGCCGATCAGCCATGCAGCCGGAACGCTCACCGTTCTGCATGAGCCGCAGCATGCACATACCACCCCAGGCCTGCTTAACCCGGCCAATGGCCATTATGTGCTGCAAACCCTGAAACTTGCGGTGCAAGGCTGTATGGATGGCGAATTCGCCGCCATGGTCACCGCGCCCATCAACAAGGCCGTCATCAATGACGCCGGCATCCCTTTTACCGGCCATACCGAGTTTCTTGCCGAAGAAACCAATACTCCGCATGTGGTAATGTTGCTGGCCGGGGGTGGAATGCGCGTGGCGCTCGCCACCACTCACCTGCCGCTCGCGCAAGTCGCTGCCTCCATTACCCGCGAATCCCTTACCACCACATTGCACATCCTGCACCATGATCTGGTCCAGCGTTTCGGCATCACACAACCGCATATCCTGGTAGCCGGACTCAATCCACACGCGGGCGAATCCGGCTACCTCGGGCATGAAGAAATCAGCATCATCAATCCGGTGCTGGATGAGTTACGCGCACAAGGCATGCGCCTGACCGGCCCCTTGCCAGCCGATACGCTATTTAATCCGGCGCGCCTGGCGGATGCCGATTGCGTGTTGGCGATGTATCACGACCAGGGCTTGCCGGTGCTCAAATACGCCAGCTTTGGTGGCGGGGTGAATATCACCCTCGGCCTGCCCATCATCCGCACCTCGGTGGATCACGGTACTGCACTCGACCTGGCGGGCAGCGGACAGGTCCACTCCGGCAGTCTGCAAGCGGCGCTGGATCTTGCGGCTCAGCTGGTGGCGCACAGCCAGGCCAGCTAGGTACACCAGCATGTCCCGGCACATCCCGCGCAAACGCTTCGGCCAGCATTTTCTGCGCGACCCCGATATCATTGCCGCAATCATTCATGCCATTCGTCCGCAGCATACTGACAACATGGTGGAAATCGGCCCTGGCCTGGGCGCGCTGACGCGCCCCTTGCTGGCGCATCTGGATCATCTGCATGTGGCCGAACTCGACCGCGATATCATTACCAGACTGGCGCGCGAGCATGTACCGGAGCGCGTGTCCATCCATGCCGGCGATGCATTGGCGTTTGACTTCGCCAGCCTGGGTGAAAAGCTGCGCATCGTCGGCAACCTGCCCTACAATATTTCTACGCCACTGCTATTTCACTTGGCAGAATTCGCGCCCTATATTGTCGATATGCACTTCATGCTGCAAAAAGAAGTGGTCGAGCGCATGACTGCCAGCCCCGGCACC
>JANMKH010000164.1:0-2425 GCA_031371965.1 Sulfuriferula sp. | reverse complement strand
CCTTCGGATCGGCGCTCCACTCGGCCATCGAACCATCGTAAACCTTGGCCAGTTTGTTGCCAAGCACTTCACTGGAAACGAACCAGCCCAGCGACGCCCAGTGGCCGGTATAGCAGAAGTTGATCTCTTCTCCTTTGAGGGGGACGCCTGCATCTTTATAGAGTTTTTCCAGTTCGGCCACGCTGCGAAATTTGCCGCCGTTGTTGTCGGTGAGCCAGCTCTCCGGGAGATTTTTCGCACCAGGAATAGTGCCGTTGCGTTTGACCGCAGCGGGCGTCCGGTTGACCCCCAGATACTGGTCGTTGGGGCGATTATCGACCAGCAAAACGCCGGATTTCCTGGCTTTTTCCACGTCGGCTTCCGTTGGGTACATGTCCTTGCGGAATTTCGCTACAAAGGTTTTCGGTTTAGGCTGATTCATGCCGGTTTCGATCTTGTTGGCCTTGTCCGCCTCATAAGCGGCATATCCGCCATTCAGAATGGAAACGTCGTCGTGCCCCAGCACTTTGAACGTCCAATAAACGCGCGTGGCGCTGCCCATGTCCAGGGCATTACTGCCTGCCGAATAGATCACTACATGAGAGTTATCGTCGATACCGAGGCTGCCGATCAGTTTCTCGATCTGCGGAATCGGCGGCAGCATGCCGGGTATGTTGTTCACCTTGGCGCGCCAGCCATCCTTCATATAATCGCTGTATATGGCGCACGGAATATGGCCGCGTAAATAATCTATTTTGGAGTGACCGTCGAGCTGGTTGCGAATATCCAATACCACGATGCCGGGCTTGCAGGAATTCTGTTTAATCCAGTTGGTGTCTACAAGCGGGCTATCGGCTACGGCGAATGCGGTTGCGCTTGCAGTCGCCAGCCAAACTACAGTTAAAAGCAATATCCGTTTCATGATTTCTCCTCCTTCGTTAAACAACGATGATCCGGTCGGCATCAAGCAGGCGCAGTAGCGCCTGATCCCAATCCCGCTCGGCATTGCCCGTTTGTGTGGCGTTGAAACGCCACACGCGATGGGTCTTTTGAAGTTGCTCGATTGCTTCAGCCAGCGTTTCCTGGTCTGGAAAAATGTCCGTTTGCAGTACGACTACATTGATTTCACCCATTTTCTGTTCCATGCTAAACACTCATGATGAAATCGGCTTCGAGCATCGCCTCGGCCAGGGCCGCCTTGTCAAGAAATGGCAATTGCTCTTCTGCAACGGTGGTTTCCGGAGCAATGTCGGCCAAATCCAGCAGGTCGAACTGCTCTGCATTTTCGGGAGTGTCGGCGACTGGCGTGTGCATAAACACTAAACGCACCTGGTGCCCAAAAATCGTCAGGCCCGCGGCTACGCGCATTGCTTCAGCGTGATCACGCCGCCCGAGAAGCAGGATTGTCTTGATGGAATTAATCATTTTTTTGCCTTAGAGGGTAATGACTCGAACTGCCCTGGCGAGCATGGCGCTATGGTTGGTCTGGCTGCCGAGCTCCACAGGGCAGTGTTTCTCAACCATGAAGCGTTGCCAGGAGTGCTCGCAGGCGATGGCCTGATTTGCCATGTCCATCAGGTTTTTAATGCCGCTGTCGGCAAGCAGGCGAACGCCGTCATTGGTAAAAAAGCAGCCCCATGCGATGCCTTTTCTGATGCAGGCATGTGCAAGCGGCGCCAGAATCCGGCCTCCCCGGTCGGTTGATATTACAAACAGCATTTCCAACTAGCTTCTCCTTTTTCCAAGGTAAAAAAATCCTGCTGAAAATGCGGTTAACATGGAGATTCCTCCCAGTATCAGCGCAATTTGACCGGGATTCGTTCGCTCCTTTGGCTGTCTGGTGGGCGTGACACCCAGTACAGCGTCTGGATAGGTGACGGCGTCCATCGGCAATGCGGGATGGTTCGCCCAATCCACCCAGCCATCCTGGAACACCTGCACTTCCGCACCCGCGCCAGCACGTAGCAAGGTAAAGTACGCAACTGATTCAAAGGGGTCGTTGGCATATACGACCAATCCGTCTCGAAGCGGCAGCTGCAAAGTATTTTTGGCCATTTGTTGTCGTGCTTTGAGCATCGGCAAGGATTGAGCCCCCGGTAGATGTCCGCCGCGCATGGCCCGAATACGCGCTCCCCAGTATTCGTCCTCGCTGCGCCCGTCCAGTAAAAGCGGTGGATGATTTGTGGTTAATGCTTGCGCAAGTTCGTCGCGCAACACGATCCGGCCTTCGCGTACGACGCCTTGATAAATCGGATTGCGCGTCATTCCGCGGCCTGTGCCCTGTCCCATTTGAGATTGTTCCAGACCGGCGCCGCGCGCGATGGGGATAGTCAGAATGGATACTTTTCTTTGACCACACAGATACAGCATGCCTGCCACGAAATCACGTTCGGTTGGGTCATCGCCCACGACCAATACATGGGCTTGCTCCGACAGCCCGGCGGTT
>JANMKH010000107.1:0-2675 GCA_031371965.1 Sulfuriferula sp. | reverse complement strand
GACATGCCATAGCGGCGCTGGATTTCCTGCGTCAACTGATTACCGCCAAACGATTGTTCGCGCTGGTACATCATTTGTCCATTCACGAACACCATGATATGCATGGTTGCCGCACCAATATCAATCAACGCAACGGTTTGCCCGCGTCCCTCGTCGGGCAACATGTGTGTCATGGCTTCGTACGCTGTCTGGCTGGCATTGGATTCCATATCCATTACCAACACCTTTAGCCCGGCAGCTTCAGCCGCGGCCACGCGATCCTCAACCTTTTCCTTGCGGCTGGCAGCAAGCAATACCTCCACCTCGCCCTGATTATTCGGCGCCGGACCCAGTATCTGGAAATCCAGATTCACCTCATCCAGCGCGAACGGGATGGACTGGTTGGCTTCTGCCTCAACCTGTGATTCCAGTTCAGACTCGGGCAGGTCGGCGGGCAGGATAATTTTCTTGGTAATGACCGCAGCAGCGGGCAACGCAAGCGCAACATATTTTGCGCGGCTACCCATGTCTTTCCAGGCGCGCCGAATAGCGTCAGCTACTTCGTCAAGCTTGGCAATATTCCCATCGACCACCGCCTCTTTGGGCAAAGGCTCGATCGTATAACGCTCGATGCGATACAGACCCCTCCCTGCATCGCTGACTTCCACCATCTTAACGGCGCTGGTGCTGATATCAACGCCAATCAGAGGAGGAGACTTCGCTTTGAAGAAATCGAACTGCAATGGAAATCCCTTTTTTAATGTAGTAGTTAGGAACTAAATACACAATTCACGTTAAATGCTAACAACAAGTTTATAAACTGTAAAGGTTTTTACGAAAAATTCAACCCAAACCATGGTACACAACAGGCGTGTTTTAACTTGCCTACTGATAACGCCTATAATGTCGGGAACTTTAGATTCCTCACCCAAGATTTTTTTACTGATCCCAAAATGTTCAAATCTCGTTGGCACTATCTCATCGCTGCACTGGTTACTTTTTTTCTGCTCATCGCCGCTTTGGGAGTCCTTGCTGCTGTATTGATTTATCCCAACTTACCTAACCTGGATAGCCTTACCGATTACCGCCCCAAAGTCCCGATGCGGGTCTACACTGCGGACAATTCTCTGATTGCCGAATTCGGCGAGGAGCGACGCGCCGTGGTTAGCCTCACCAATATTCCACATTTTGTGCCGCAAGCTATTCTGGCAGCAGAAGATGAGCGTTTTTATCAACACGGCGGGGTGGATACCTTAGGCATTTTGCGTGCAGCATTAAGTAACGTGATGTCGGGCGGCGCCAAAGAAGGTGCCTCCACCATCACCATGCAGGTGGCACGAAATTTCTTTCTGACCCGTGAAAAAACTTTCGCACGTAAATTGAATGAGGCGCTGCTCTCAATCAAGATTGAGCACGCCTTGTCCAAGGATCAAATCCTAACGCTATATATCAATCAGATTTACCTTGGCCAGCGTGCCTATGGTTTTGGTGCCGCTTCTTATGCCTATTTCGGCAAACCGTTACAGAAAGTCACCATTGCCGAGGCGGCGATGCTGGCCGGACTGCCCAAGGCGCCGTCACGCTACAACCCGGTGGTCAACTTTGAGCGGGCGCGTCAGCGTCAGCTATATGTACTTAACCGTATGCATGTACTCAAATACATTGATGACGCCCAATACGAGCAAGCCAAAAACCAGCATCTGGTGATTCGCAGCGGGCAACTAAGTACGAAAAATGTCAGTGCAGATTATGTCGCCGAGATGGTGCGACAGGCCATGTACGATCACTATCAGGATGCCATCTACACCAGCGGCATGAAGGTCTATACCACGATACGCAAACGCGATCAGGATGCCGCCAACCAGGCGCTGTGGCAGGGTGTAATGGATTACGACCGGCGCCACGGCTATCGCGGTGTGGAAGGATCTGTCCAGATACCCGCGGATAACCAGAATATTGAAACCTCGCTGGATGATGCCTTGCAAAATTCAATCGTCGTCCATAATCTGCAACCTGCTGTGGTGCTGGAAGCGAGTCCCAAAATGGTACGCGCTTACAGCAAGGATTCCGGCATGATTACCATCACCGGCGCCGGACTCAAATTTGCCCAACGCGCACTCACTGGCGGACTCCCGGCCAAGCTTGATATCCGACGCGGTGCATTGATCCGGGTAGAGAAAGGTAGCAAGACTGACGCGTGGCGGATTGTTCAGATACCCACCGTGGAGGCCGCGTTTATCTCGATCGACCCGAAAACCGGCGCGATTCTGTCACTGGTCGGAGGCTTTGACTACAACCTCAACAAATTCAATCATGTCACCCAGGCTTGGCGCCAGCCTGGCTCCAGCTTCAAGCCCTTCATTTACTCTGCCGCGTTAGAAAAAGGCTTTACCGCCGCCACACTGGTGGAAGATGCGCCCCTTACAATCCCTGCTGCGCAAGCCGGAGGTGTGGAGTGGTCTCCAAAAGACTACGAAGATACCTATTCCGGCATAGTCAGCGTGCGTCAGGCGCTGACCAAATCCCTGAATCTTCCCACCATTCGAATCCTGCAGGCGATCGGTCCTAATTACGCGCGCGACTACACAAAACGTTTTGGTTTCGACCCTGCGCGCCAGCCACCTTATCTCACCCTGGCACTCGGTGCCGGTTCGGTCACGCCGATGCAGATGGCGACGGGCTATACCGCGTTTGCC
>JANMKH010000067.1:0-2947 GCA_031371965.1 Sulfuriferula sp. | reverse complement strand
GTCGCACTGGATGCAGAATGACTGGCTGAACCAGGCCCTGTTCGTGCCCATCGGTCTGTTGATGGCAAGCGGCGGCTGGCTGATGCTACGCCAGCGGCGTGCCATGCACCTGCACCTGATTGGTGAGTGCCAGCAAGATCGTCTGGATGACACGCCCGAAACCGCTCACTGGACCCGCATGACCGGCTGGATGCCGGCGCTGCACGGCTTTGTCGCCGGCTGGGGCTTCGGCGCCTTTGCCCTCATTCTCTACACCACCCTGGCACCCGCAATGCCCAGCGCCGCCTGGGGCTGGGTACCCGGCGCCCTGTTCGGCTTGGGCACCCTCATCGTGCAAGCCGTGGCGGGTGCCTTGTTCGGTCGTATGGCGGCCAGCCGCAAGCTTTCTCCCCAGGCAATACGTGCGGTGGCGCTGACAACGGCCGCGCGCACCTTGCTGTGGGGCGGCACTGCCTATACTGCCGCGGGCGTGTTCGGCCTGCTGTTCCCCAGCCTGGCTAACTGGAGCATCGACACGGGCCTCCACGTGCACGGCCTGTCCCACATCGACCTGCCGCTAGTGCTGGCGGTGGTGTGCGTAGCGGGCGTGGGACTGGGCACTTTCTATACCCAGACCCGGACCTTGCGCGCTGCAAACTCCGGTGGCTGAGGACCGCCGCGTCACCCAATATATCGCTGGCATCGGGCGCGCTCAGCAAGACGCGAAACATACCCTGAAGATGCCACCAATCAACGCGCTGCCGCCAGTTGGTAAAACAGCGTCAGTTGCTTGTGGACACCGGGACAGCAGTTTTTCAAAATATCCGGCGCGGTAAAAAAATACTCGCTCAGCACCGCAAAAAACTCCGCCGGATTGGTGGCGGCATAAGGATTGATAAAGGCTGATTCTCCTGCTGCCACTTGCAGGCACAGTGCATCGTAGGCTTCACTCATGACCTCGGCCCATCGTTTCCGGCTCATGCCGTGACGCAATGGCGGCATGCCGTTCGTTACCCCGGTAAGGCCATCCAGTTTATGGGCGAACTCATGCAACACAACGTTGTGGCCGGCCTGAAAACGATAGGCATCCCGCTCCACGTCATCCCAGGACAAAATGACCGGGCCGCGCAACCACGACTCGCCGGTCAAAACGCTTGCTTCGTTACGAACCAGGCCAATGGCATCCATCTGTGCATGCTTAACCCGAAACGCACCCGGATAAAGTATGACCTCGACCCAACCGTCGAAATGCTCCACGCCCAGATTCAGGATCAGCAAACAGGCTTGGGCGGCCACCGCCACTCTCATTGACGGCGTCACCTCCAGACCCTGAGCGCCGGTGATTGATTTCCGATCCAGGAACCACGTCGCCATCTCGCGCAGGTGCGCCATTTGCACCGCATCCAGCCCTCTCAACACCAACACGCGCCGGGTCACACTTTGCCAGAGGCGGTGGGGTATCGGATGACGCTGAAGCATCCTGCGCATGCGCCAGCGCCGTAACGCAGTGCCTAGCGGACGCATCTCGTTTTCTCGGTGACTAAACATGGCAAGCCCTCTTGATCGCCTTGGCGGGGGTGTGATCTGGAAATTGTGATTGGAATTATTCAAAATTCTGCCGATGATAGTGCGCGCTGTGGCACTTGGGGCAAGGGGGAATGTGACCGGGTTTATGAAAATGCAATTTTTCACCGCACTGATCGCAAACCAGCGTTCCCAGTCCAGTGAGCTCACCGGTATGATATTCAGCATTTTCTGCCTGCAGCTTTAAGAGCAACAGCTCTGTCGTGGTCTTATCTGCGGCTGCGGAAAACATCTCCAGAAATTCATGTTTTATCAACGTCAGGTCAAAACCAAGCCAGTCCTGCAGCGCCCTCCCAGTCTTATCCTGATACCGTGCCGCATCGATCAGATCACGTTTAACGTAGCCCTCCAGCTTGACCACATCCTCTTCCTTAAGCTTATTCAAGGCGGGTGTATCGCTCCGAATCTCGCCTATCATGTGGTGGAGCGCAGCACCACTTTGGTGTGCTTTATTCAACGCTTTTTTCAATAACGCTTCATAAGCCTCACCAAGTGAATCGATGGGATCGTGTGATGGAGGAAGATCTTTCATTTTAGCGCCCCTTTTTACTATATAAATTCAACCGGAATTTCTGCAACAACCGGCAGGTGATCCAGCCAGACGCGTTGGTCCAAATGTTTGCTCTGCCATTGCCAGTATTCAGCCCAGCAATTCCTTTTCGATATCATCCAGTGCCTTGCGCATTTCCGCCAGGATAAGTTTATCCGCAACGTTTTGATCGATCTCAGGCACATCCCAATCGAATATTGCACGATATTTTTCAACCAGAATTTTCACATCAGCGATGATTCCACTGCGATGTCCTTCCAGTTCCAACTGTTCTATTTTTGCCATTTTTTATCTCCTTGATATTCAGGTGAAGAGCGCTACTGCACTTGGCCGGCGCTGATGAGGCGAGATCGAAATTTGAAATTCAGGTTCGATTGAACATCCTCCGCCTAGTTAAATTTCATCCAGCAAAGCTGGGAGGGGTTACTGCAATAAAATCATGTAACGCTTGGTAGTTGTACCGCGCGGTGCCGCTCAATCCGGGTACCATCATCAGACCGGTCCGTTCGAACATTCATCCTGAAAATACCCATAACGGGGAAGCCCTTATAGCGCATTGGAGCAGCCATGACCTCTCACCATTATCTGCATACCGGCCAACGCACCTGCCCTGCCGACGACGGACGCGAGCTTGCGTGCGAAGGTTCCGTTCAGGACGCATCGTTTGCCGTCGGCACGCCCTGGCCGGAACCGCGCTTCGACTTGCGCGACGACGAGGCCATGGATGGTCTGACCGGTCTGATCTGGTGTCGTAATGCCAATCTCGCGGAATTTCCACTCACCTGGCAGGAAGCACTGGATTTCGTCGCAAGCATGAACCGCGAACAGCGCTTC
>JANMKH010000063.1:0-6314 GCA_031371965.1 Sulfuriferula sp. | reverse complement strand
GTCGGCTTTTTGCCGATGGCCGTAATTTTTTATTACTTCCAAACCTGTAATTTTCAAGTTGCCGTTCATCGTCCGTTCCATACCGTCTATCGGCCTATAGTGGACATGATTCCCACGTTGGGTTGTGATACGCGCACCCTGGCTATTAAAGCTTTAGTTAAGCTCGGTGGGCCAAGGACCATTACCTGACAGGAGAAACGCATGTTTACCAAAACCCGTATTGCAGTCGCGCTGAGCTCAATATTTTTAATCGGCGGTGCGAATTTAACATTAGCCGCTGATACCACTACTACCACAATTTCCAATGGTACAACCAGCACCTCCAGTACAACTACTCCATCCAAACAGCCGTTGAGTCAGGCATTGACCAGTGTGGATAAAAACCTGGACAAAAATCCGGACAACCGAGGGTTGAAAAACGCCAGGGAGAGGCTGGAGCGCAATCAAACGCGCATTGAAAAAGTCGAAAAACACGAAAAGGTGGAACGAGTCGAGAAGGCTGAACGTGTAGAGAAAGCGGAGCGTCCGGAGAAAATCGAGCGCCCGGAGAAGATTGAACGGCCTGAGAAAGTCGAACGTCCCGAGAGAGTTGAGCGGCCGGAGAGAGTCGAGCGTCCGGAGAGAGTCGAGCGTCCGGAACAGGTCGAACGTCCAGATCATTCGTAATATTCCAGCAATTCTAAGGTTAAGGTAAGGCAATGAAAAACATGACACAAAGTGCGATTCAGGCTGGCGTTCTCGCTGCCATGATTATGATCTCTGCCCAAGCGGTCGCCGGAGACTCCGGCTTCAGCCTCACCACCGGCATGGACTACAGTTCGGGCAAGTACGGCGGCACGCAGTCCACCGATATCCTGTATATCCCGCTCACCGGCAAGTACGAAACCGGGCGCTGGGTTTTCCAGCTGACTGTTCCCTACGTGCGGATTACCGGTCCCGGCAACGTGACCCAGGGAGGCATAGTGCTGGGGTCTGCCAAGACTGCCCGCACTACCGAAGCGGGTCTGGGCGATGTCGTGGCAGGCGCTACCTATAACGTCTATGGCGAAGCCGGGCCGAATCCTTTGCTGATCGACTTGACCGGCAAGGTCAAATTCGGAACGGCAGATGAGAAAAAAAGTCTGGGTACCGGCTCGAACGACTATTCTGCGCAGGTGGATATGTACAAAACCATGGGCATGTTCACCGCCTTGGGCACGGTGGGTTACAAGGTGATGGGCAACGCGCCCGGACTTAAACTGGACAACGTGTTCTATGGCTCGGTGGGCGGGGTATACAAAATTTCGCAACAAACCAGTGGCGGCCTGATATTGGATTTGCGTCAGAAGGTAACCCCAACAGGGGCATCGCAGCGTGACGTGACTGCATTTGTCAGCCATAAGATCAACCAGGACTGGAAAGCCCAGGTTTACGCCGTGGATGGTTTTTCGAACGCCAGCCCGGACTGGGGCGCGGGTGCAATGCTCACGCGGTCTTTCTAATATAAGGTTTGCTGTCCAGCGAATTCTCCTGAACTCACCAACAGGGCAGGCCGTCCGTGCTCTCTGTTGCGGTGCTTAGGGGTTGTATTTAATTCGCTAATCCGGGCGGTGGCGGGCGAGCAAATGGTCCAGTGCGGACTTAAGCTCGCCCGCCTCAAGCCCATCGCTCAGTTGCGCAATATTGTCCAATCCGGCACGGCTGATTTCCCGTTTGTGCACCGTGCGTGTTGGCACCGGTAGCGCCTGGGCACGCACCTTCACCTGCAGATATGCCGTTGCGACACCCTTGCTGCGTAATGCTTCTGCCAGCGTAGGCAATTGCTGACGCAGTTTTGCGGCCACTGCGCCATTGTCGCAATAAATCGTGGTCTGGCCGAACTCGTCTTGTCCAATATGGGATACCCCAGCCAGATTTGCTGGAGCCACCGTTTCCCAGATGCGTTGCAGGGTGAGCAGCGCCTGAACCTGCGTGGAGAGTTGCCGCAATTTGTCGTTGTCGGCAAGAAAAGCGTTGGCTTGGCGAGCGGGTAGGGTGGGGCGCATGGACTGTCTTCGGAATGCAAGACTGAGTATGGTAACATTGCCTGATTTTCTCGCAACGCGTCAAGGATTTACCCTTTAGCCATGATCTCTTCCCTGCTGAAAAAAGTGTTTGGCAGCCGCAACGAGCGGCTGGTCAAACAGTATATGGCCAAAGTCAAGGCCATCAATGTACTCGAACCTGCGATCCAGAAACTCACTGACGCCGAATTGCGCGCCAAGACGGATGAATTCAAGACCCGCGTAGAAAAAGGCGAAACGCTCGACCAATTGCTTCCGGAAGCATTTGCGGTGGTGCGCGAAGCGGCCCGTCGAGTCATGGATCAGCGCCATTACGATGTGCAGCTGATCGGCGGCATGGTGCTGCACGATGGCAACATTGCCGAGATGCGCACCGGCGAGGGCAAGACCCTGATGGCAACTCTACCGTCCTATCTCAACGCCTTGTCGGGCAAGGGCGTGCACATCATTACCGTGAACGATTATCTGGCCAGCCGCGATGCCGCGCAGATGGGGCGCATCCATAATTTCCTCGGCCTCAGCGTCGGGGTGAACCTGTCGCAGATGCCGCACGACGAGAAGCAGGTTGCTTACGCCGCCGACATCACCTACGGCACCAACAACGAATTCGGTTTCGATTACCTGCGCGACAACATGGTCTACCAGGTCTACGAAAAAGTGCAGCGCAGCCTGAATTTCGCCATCGTGGACGAGGTCGACTCAATCCTGATCGACGAGGCGCGCACGCCGCTGATTATTTCCGGCCAGGCGGAGAACAGCACCGAACTGTATCTGACGGTGAACAAAGTCATCCCCAGTCTCACCCGTCAGGAAAAAGAAGACGGCGAAGGCGATTACTGGGTGGATGAGAAAGCCCATACCGTGCTGCTGTCCGAGGCCGGACACGAGCGCGCCGAGCAGTTGCTGACCGACACAGGCCTGTTGCCGCCGGGTTCCAGCCTGTATGAAGCCGCCAACATCGGGCTGATGCACCACATCTATGCCGGGTTGCGCGCCCACGCGCTATACCACCTTGATCAGCACTACGTGGTGCAGGACGACGAAGTGGTGATCGTGGACGAATTCACCGGGCGGCTGATGTCCGGGCGGCGCTGGTCGGAAGGCCTGCACCAGGCGGTGGAGGCGAAAGAGGGCGTGGCCATCCAGAAGGAGAACCAGACGCTGGCTTCGATCACCTTCCAGAACTATTTCCGTATGTACAACAAGCTGTCCGGCATGACCGGTACGGCGGATACCGAAGCCTACGAATTCCAGCAGATTTACGGGCTGGAGACCGTGGTCATCCCGACCCATCGTCCGATGATCCGTATTGACAAGATGGACCAGGTGTTTCGTACCGCGGGCGAGAAATACCAGGCCATTATCAACGACATCAAGGATTGCTACGAGCGCGGCCAACCGGTGCTGGTGGGCACCACCTCGATCGAAAACAACGAATCCCTGTCCGCCCTGCTGAAAAAAGCCAAGCTGCCGCACGAAGTGCTCAACGCCAAACAGCACGCGCGCGAGGCCGAGATCATTGCCCAGGCGGGCAAGCCCAAGGCCATCACCATCGCCACCAACATGGCGGGCCGCGGTACCGACATCGTGCTCGGCGGCAGTATCGAGAAGGAACTGGAAGCGGTCCGCCTGGACGAAAGCCTGTCGGAGAGTATCAAACAGACGCGCACCGAGGCGCTCAAGGCAGCCTGGCTGCCCGTTCACGAGGAGGTGCTGGCCGCCGGAGGGTTGCACATCATCGGTACCGAGCGCCATGAATCGCGGCGTGTGGACAACCAGTTGCGCGGTCGTTCCGGGCGTCAGGGCGACGCCGGTTCCAGCCGTTTTTACCTGTCGCTGGAAGACCCGCTGCTGCGTATTTTTGCATCCGATCGCGTGGCGGCAATCATGAACCGCCTGAAAATGCCCGAGGGCGAAGCCATCGAGCATATCTGGGTCACGCGCGCCATTGAAAATGCCCAGCGCAAAGTGGAGGCGCGCAACTTCGACATGCGCAAGCAGTTGCTCGAATATGACGATGTTTCCAACGATCAGCGGCGGGTGATCTATCAGCAGCGCAATGAATTGCTGGAGTCGGAGGATATTTCAGAAACGATTCACGCCATGCGTGCCGACGTATTGAACAATATCGTCGGTGAATACATCCAGCCCGGCAGCATGGCCGAACAGTGGGATGTGGCAGGGCTGGAACGTGCGCTGGCGGGAGAGTTTCAGCTACAACTGCCGCTGCAGGAATGGCTGGAGCAGGATAGCAAACTCGATGAAGATGGTCTGCGCGAGCGCATCGTGGCAGAAGCCAACACGCACTACCAGGAAAAAGTCACCCAGGTGGGTGAATCGGTGATATGGCATTTCGAGCGCGCGATCATGCTGCAAAATGTGGACAGCCACTGGCGCGAACATCTGGGAGCACTGGACCATCTGCGTCAGGGTATTCACCTGCGCGGTTACGCACAGAAAAATCCCAAACAGGAATACAAGCGCGAGGCTTTCGAACTGTTCTCCACACTACTCGAGACCATCAAACGCGAAGTGACGCAAACCACGGCCACCGTGCAGATACGTTCGGAGGAGGACGTCGAGGCGGTCGAGACAGTCAGCCCGTTGGCCAATGTGGAATACCGTCATGCTGATTTTAGCGAGACGCTGTCAGACGAGCTCGATGACCATAGTGTTGAGGCCCCTATGCCGGTCGTACCGATACGCAATGAGGACAAGGTGGGGCGCAATGATCCGTGCCCGTGCGGATCAGGCAAAAAATACAAACATTGCCACGGCAAATTGAGCTAATGCGCTTTGGGCAGGCTCTCACCGGGCCCGCCCCATTTCAACACACCCATCCTGATGAAACGACCCCGACTTCCCCGCACACCGCGCTTGAGCCGTGACACCACACAGTTGTTACGGCTTGCTATCGCACTCAGCGTATCGGCCAGTCGTCTGGAAGACCGCTTTTGGGTACATCAACTGGATGCGCAAATTGATAGCGTGCTCGACAAGGGCCAGGAAGACACGCTGGAATCCGCCCTGGATCAACTCTGGACCGCCAACCCGCCGGCCTACGATGCCTTGGCACAGGCCATCGAAGCGCGTAGCAGCGGCCTGATCAAGGCCGATGGACAGGAATTGTTGCTGATCGCCATACCAGTGCAGGCATGGTCGCGCTACAGCATTGCGGCCGGAGCGATTGCGCCTGCACGATTAGCGGAACTGCGCACCCAGTTGCACAGCCATGTACTGGCCGCGGATGTACGTTTGGCGCTCGTGGATGTGCTGTTCAGCCCGGATCAGTTGCCACGCGGATTCGCCGCCACGCGTAAATTTGCGCGCAGTTTGATGGATGCGGCAGAGCATGAACAGGATTTGCATGTGGATGCGGCTGGTTTGGCTCAAGCCATCCCGTTCGTTGCCGATGTGCGCTATGTGGTGGGCGCGGTGATGGTCGCGCCGGATGCGGCGGTGTTTCGCTGGCAGGAAGCGCAGCACAGCCGCGAACAGGTGTTGCGTGACTGGCAGGCCCATGGCGGGGCAGTGCTGCAAACCATGTTGCCCGCTTGCGCCATCGAAACATTGTTGCCCAATGCGTATTTCAATGCCTGGCGCGAGTCTGACCTGTCTGGGCGCGGCTGGGGTGTGCGTTCCACCGTGGACTACCTGAAGGCCGTGCTCGCCTTGCCTGCAGCGAATCTGCGGGTGGTGATTGCACCCTTCTACGATCATGTGCTGGAAGAATACCGGATCGGTTTTACCCGCGTGGGTTCGAATGACGTACTGCATGGCGTGGTGTGGCCGCTGATTGGAAATGAAGACGAAGCCACCGAAGTGACTAACGAAATCGAGGCCATCATACGTGCCGCCGGGATTGGCGAAGTGCTGCTGCTGAATGAGCGCATGCCGCTGGAATATTGTGACGACTGCGGTGCACCGCTGTTTCCCAATCCAGAGGGCGAACTGGTGCATGCGCAAATCCCCGAATCAGCCGAACCCACACCGCCTCTGCATTGAACCAAAACATCAGCTGACCGGACGCCACAAAATTCAGTACGGCACAGATCTCGCTGAATTAGATAGTCGAGTATGAATAGCTTGGGACTAAAGCTTGATCAATCAAGGGGTATCTACAATTTGCGTTGTTGATCGCCCTGCACAAAACCAAGCAAGGCTGTGTCCATGCCCTTGCACAAGGCAATCACCTTGAACAGTTCTCCCATTTCGGCGGGGCTCATCAGTTTTTGCAGTGCGCTGGCTTGGGGTAGATACGTGCCGACGTCG
>JANMKH010000433.1:0-5319 GCA_031371965.1 Sulfuriferula sp. | reverse complement strand
ATTGTTCCGGATTGTGCAGCGCGGCGTTCTCAAGGCGCAACCGGGTGGCGGGAGACAGCCCCGGCTGGGTGAGCAGCAGGCTGGCGATCCAGTGGTGATATTCGCGCACCAGTTCGCGCTGGATCGGCTGCGGCCAGCGCTCCAGCACCGGCAGTTCGGGGAAAGCGGCGGCAGTCAGCTGGCGCCCGATCCATGCTGGATCGAGTCGCAGGCCGATATCCAGCCCTTCACCGCTACCGTCCGGGGTGACGGCGAAACCACTGTGCGGCAGGCAGCGGACGCGCAGCGTCGTTGATCTGGCGTGCCAGCACGTCGCGGTGTTTCACCGGCCAGGCGCGCGGGTCGCGTTTGGCGTCGGCTTCCGCCAGGCAATGGGCAGTAAAACGCGTATCGGTCAACACAAACGGATACCAGGTCGGGTCGCCGACTTTATCCGGCGCAACATGCGCGCGCTGGGTTTTGAGCAAGGCCAGCGGCAGGCTGCGGGTTTTGTCCAGCAGCCAGAGTTCCAGCGTGTCCTGGGGGACGAAGGGTAGCGGCGGATGGTTTTCCAGTGCGGCAATCATGGCGGCTGCGTGCTGGCAATTATTGAGCATGCCGCCTTCGTCCTCGACCCATTCGCCTGACGGCCAATAGCGGTTAAACGGGTTTTTGCAATGCACCTGCCAGTTGTGTCCGTTGGTGCTGTAGGCCAGCGCGCAGTCGATATCGACGACAAACAACATGCCGCGATACGGCGAGAGCTGGCGGATGGCGTAATAGTCGGCATGCACGGAGATGGGCGTGGCGCTATGTATGGGTTGTTTTTTTGGGACAGATATAACGATAACAGGTTCCAAGGTAAAACCAAGCCAGGAGCCTGCCGGACTTTATTGGTCATACGTCATGCGCCCCGTTTCGTCAGCCAGTTGCTGCAGTTGCACCAGCTTCGTGTGGATGGCGGCAGTGCGGGCGAGGTAGGCGTCGAGCGCGCTGGGCTTGGTGTTTATCGTGGGTTCCGCGTGGTTGATTAACGACGCCTCCATTCACGCGCTGTCCGATCAGGAAGCCAAGCTCGTTATCGGTTTGAAATGGGGTAATTTGCAAAATAATAGGGTAATTGCGTGACAAAATACCCTAATACAACTTAAAATTGCCCCCATTTCTTCGACCCATGACGAGCCATGCACTCACTCACGCCGGGCTACCTCGCCAAGCTGCGGTTTAATACGCAGCAATTGGCGACGCTGCGCGCCTTAGGCGAGTATCGGGGCAAGCAGCGTCTATACTTCGCCCAGTCGCCCGAAGTCCTGAGCGACTTACGGCAAGTCGCGGCCGTTGAATCTACGGAGTCGTCCAACCGCCTCGAAGGAGTAGTCGTGGCGGCCAGTCGCCTCAAGTCCCTTGTGCTCAAGAACGCCGCCCCCAAAAGCCGTTCGGAACAGGAGGTGGCGGGTTACCGGGATGCGCTGGGACTGATCCACGAAAGCGCTGAGCAAATGCCTTTCTCAGAGGGCACCATCCAGCAGTTGCACCGCATCCTGTACCGCTACATGCCGCAACCCGGCGGTCACTGGAAAGCGACCAACAACGACATTGTCGAACGGCATTCGGATGGCAGTTCACGTATCCGCGCTCAAACCATGGCCGCACACCTGACTCCGATGGCGATGACCGATCTGGTCGGACGCTATCGCACCGCCCTGGATCAGCATCTGGCCGACCCTCTGATGCTGGTACCGCTGGTCGTGCTGGACTTTCTGTGCATCCACCCCTTCCCGGACGGCAACGGGCGCATGGCGCGGCTGCTGACCTTGCAGCTGCTGTATCACAGCGACTACGCCGTGGGGCGCTTCATCAGCCTGGAGCGTATCTTCGAGGAATCGAAACAGAGCTACTACGAAACGCTCGCGGCCAGCTCGCAGGGTTGGATTGATGCCGCGCACGATATTGCGCCCTGGCTCGATTACTTCTGGGGAGCGCTGCTCAGAGCCTACAAGGAGTTCGAGGAGCGTGTCGTCACCATCGAGCGCGGGCGCGGTGCGAAGGGCGGCCGGGTGCGGGCCGAGATTCTGAAACGTAGCTTGCCCTTCGCGATCTCTGAAATCGAAGCAGCCTGCCCCGGTGTGAGCCGCGACATGGTTCGGCTGGTGCTGCGCGCGATGAAGGCCGAAGGTTTGATTGCGCCTACCGGCAAGGGTCGAGGAGCCAAGTGGGTGAATCAGGTCACTCCCCAGACAACCCACGGCAGGACAGATACTGAAGCATCTGATACCAACCGTACCGATGCGAGCAGAGAATGAGCCTCGACTACGCCACCCTCGACCTGCTGCGCCAGAGCCACCCGGCCTGGCGGTTGTTGCGCTCGGATCACGCGCCGCTGGTGGCGAGTTTTCTTGAGCGCGTGTTCATCGCGCCCAATGTGCGGGTGATGGCGCAGGCGGATTTGGCAGAGGCGCTGGAAGACGAACTGTTTGCCTTGCGCGAACGCTTGGGCGCGGAGGCCTTCCCCAAGTCCGCGCTGGATTACCTCAACGACTGGGCGAATACCGAGAAGGGCTGGCTGCGCAAGTTCTACGCTCACGGGTCGGACGAACCGCAGTTCGACCTGACCCCGGCGACCGAGAAGGCGATTGCGTGGCTGGGGACGCTCACTGCGCGCAGCTTCGTGGGCACCGAGTCGCGTCTGCTCACGCTGTTCAAGCTGCTCAAGCAGATGAGCGAAGGTTCCGAGACCGATCCGCAGGCGCGTATTGCGGAATTGCACAAGCGCCGCGACGAGATCGATGTCGAAATCGCCCGCGTTGTCGCCGGTGATGTTCCGCTACTGGACGACACTGCGCTGAAAGATCGCTTCCAGCAGTTCATGGCGCTGGCGCGTGAATTGCTTACCGATTTTCGCGAGGTAGAGCACAATTTTCGCGGGCTGGATCGGCGCGTGCGCGAACGCATTGCACTGTGGGATGGCGCAAAAGGCGCATTGCTGGAAGAAATCATGGGCGAGCGCGATGAGATTGCCGATACGGATCAAGGCCGGAGCTTTCGTGCGTTCTGGGATTTCCTGATGTCCAGCCGCCGCCAGGAAGAGCTGTCGGCGCTACTCGATCGCGTCTTGGCCCTGCCGCCAGTGGCCGAGCTCAAACCCGACGCCCGCACCCGCCGCGTGCATTACGACTGGCTGGAGGCTGGCGAACACACCCAGCGCACGGTGGCCCAGCTCTCGCAACAGTTGCGGCGCTTTCTGGACGACCAGGCCTGGCTGGAGAACCGGCGCATCATGGACATCCTGCACGGCATCGAGGCCAAGGCGCTGGCACTGCGGGAATCACTGCCACCAGGTGAGGTGATGAGCGTTGCGGACACCGCTGCCGACATCGAGTTACCGATGGAACGGCCACTCTACACCCCAACCATCAAGCCATTGATCGCCGATATTGAGCTGGAGTCAGGCGACGCCGAAATGGATGCGGCGGCGCTGTACTCGCAGATCGTGATCGACAAGGTCGCTTTGGTCAGGCATATCCGCCACGCCCTGCAGGATCGTTCGCAAGTCACCCTGTGTGAGCTGTGCGAGATGCAGCCGCTGCAGCACGGCCTGGCAGAGCTGGTGGCGTACCTGCAACTCGCGGGCGATACCTTCAAGACGGTGGTGGATGAAGAGGTGACCGAGGAAATTGTCTGGAGACGCGAAGGACCGGATGGCCGGGAATATGCGAAGCGGGCACGTTTGCCGCGCGTGATCTTTGTTAGATAGCTGATGTTACGCACGTCCATAATGGAGGAAGGCACGGTCCACGAAAAACACGAAAGACACGAAAAAAGAGGGATAGGAAAACTTAAAGTTCTTGCTGTCCCAACGGAAGAACATAAGGCGCAGGTACTGAACATCCTGAAAGCAACCGTCGAAAGGATAGTGTCATGAAGCATTTTCGTGCTTTTCGTGTCTTTCGTGGACTGCGTAACATCACTTAGATAAATACGGTGAGGTTAAGATGGCAGAACAAGAATTTGAAAACGCTGCAGCAACGAGTGATTTATCGGCTCTGGTCATCCTTTTGCTCAAAGGCGTGATCTATCAAGAAGCTGACGCCGGCCTTTGGAATGCCTTACTCAACCTGCAAGCCCGGGTGCGCGACTACGTGGCGGTACTGGGCCTGGAGCTGGCGTTTGACGAGGCTGAGGGCTATGCCTTCTTGCGCTCGCGCCCGCAGGCGGACGATGACGCAGCTCCAAAGCTTCCGCGCCTGGTGGCGAGGCGTCCGCTGTCGTTTCCGGTGAGCTTGCTGCTGGCGCTGCTGCGCAAGAAACTGGCCGAGTTCGACGCAAGCGGCGGCGACACGCGGCTCGTTCTCACCCGTGATGAGATCGTCGAATTGATTCGGGTGTTTCTGCCTGAGAGCAGCAATGAGGCCAAGTTGATCGACCAGATCGAGACCCATCTCAACAAGATCGTGGAATTGGGATTCCTGCGCAAGCTTAAACCGGGCACAGGACAAGCGGCCGTGTTCGAGGTGCGGCGCATCCTCAAGGCTTTTGTGGACGCGCAGTGGCTGGCGGATTTCGATGCGCGGCTGGCCGCCTATCAGGCCCAGCTCGGAGCGGGATCAGGAGGAACAGCCGATGAATGACGTGCAAACCCCGGGCCTGGATTTCGTGGCCGACGATGCGCTCTCGGGCTTCCGCTTGCACCGCCTGGAGGTTTTCAACTGGGGCACCTTCGATGGCCGCGTGTGGGCGCTGAATCCAGGCGGCAAGAACGCCTTGCTCACCGGCGATATCGGATCGGGCAAGTCGACGCTGGTCGATGCGGTCACCACGCTGCTGGTGCCGGCGCACCGTATCGCCTACAACAAGGCCGCTGGCGCCGACAGCAAGGAGCGCACGCTGCGCTCCTACGTGCTCGGGCATTACAAGTCCGAGCGCAATGAGGTGTCTGGCACCGCCAAGCCCGTGGCGCTACGCGACCACAACAGCTACTCGGTGATCCTGGGTGTTTTTCATAACGCGGGATACGACCAGACGGTGACGCTGGCGCAGGTCTTCTGGATGAAGGATGCACAGGGGCAGCCTGCCCGCTTATTTGTTGGCGCGGAACGGGCTTTGTCGATTGCAAAAGACTTCGCCCACTTCGGCTCGGACATCGCTGGGCTGCGGAAAAAGCTGCGCGGATTGAGCGCAGAAGTGTTTGACAGCTTTCCGCCCTACGGCGCCTGGTTCCGTCGTCGCTTTGGCATCGAGAATGAACAGGCGCTGGAGCTGTTTCACCAAACGGTGTCGATGAAGTCGGTGGGCAACCTGACCGACTTCGTGCGCAGCCATATGCTGGAACCTTTCGAGGTT
>JANMKH010000025.1:0-1705 GCA_031371965.1 Sulfuriferula sp. | reverse complement strand
CATGACTATCCGCGTTGAAGGCGGCCGCAGCCAAGAGGAATGCCGCCAGATCGGTTACGCCATTGCCCATTCGCCGCTGGTGAAAACCGCCTTTTTCGCTTCTGACCCCAACCTCGGGCACATTCTTGCGGCCATCGGCTACGCGGGTGTGGACGACCTTGATGTGAATATGCTGCAGCTCTACCTCGACGACGTACTGGTGGCGGAAAACGGTGGCCGTGCAGCAAGCTACCAGGAAGCCGACGGCCAGCGTGTGATGAAGCAGCCGGAAATCACCGTGCGCGTGGTGCTCAACCGGGGTGATGCTGCCGCTACCCTGTGGACCTGCGATTTCTCCTACGACTACGTGAAAATCAATGCCGAATACCGCAGCTGACCTGGCGCAATTGCTGGCGCGCGCCGAACGTGTGCTGGCGCGGCTGGAAGCCTGGCTGCCGGCAGTGCCAACGGCCACTGACTGGGACGCTGCGATCGCTTTCAGATGGCGCAAGCGCGGCGACACTGGCTGGATCGAAGCCGTGCCGCACCCGCACCAAATCGAGCTGGCAAACCTCACCGGCATCGACGAACAAAAACAGCGCATCGAGCAGAACACGCGCCAGTTCCTGGCAGGCCGCCCGGCCAACAACGTGCTGCTGACCGGCGCGCGCGGGACCGGCAAATCCTCGCTGGTAAAAGCGCTGCTGAGCCAGTTTGCACCCAAAGGCCTGCGCCTGATCGAAGTGGACAAGGCCCACCTGGTGGATCTGGCGGATATCGCCGAACAGCTGGTTGGGCGGCGCGAACGCTTTATCGTGTTTTGCGACGACCTCTCGTTCGAATCCGGCGAGCCCGGCTACAAAGCGCTCAAGGCGGTGCTCGACGGCGCCATCTCAGCGCCGCCGGACAATGTGCTGATCTACGCCACCTCCAACCGGCGCCACCTGATGCCCGAATACATGGCAGAAAACGAACTCACCCGCCACGTCGGCAATGAGGTGCATCCATTCGAAGCGGTGGAAGAAAAAGTCTCGCTGTCGGAACGCTTCGGCCTGTGGCTGTCGTTTTACCCGTTCGACCAGGATGTCTATCTGGCTATCGTGCAAACCTGGCTCGATGCCCTCGGCGTAACGGTTAAAGATTCCGATGCGATGCGCCGCGCTGCACTGCAATGGTCGCTCACGCGTGGTGCCCGTTCCGGCCGGGTGGCGTGGCAGTTTGCGCGCGATTTCGCCGGGCAGCAGCGAGGCGGCAAGCGCAGCTAATGACGACCTGCGACAAGGCCGATAACGATCAAGCCTATACCCATAGCCCGGATGACCAAATCATCCGGGCTTTTTTGCCTACGGTGTGCGCTTTAAGTCTGCGTTAATAATCCCCAGCGTAATCTCCCCATCATGCTCACGTAAACCGCGTGGGCGGAGCACATGAAGGGGAAAAATCATGAATAAGCTATTGAACAGAGTGCCGGAAGTGACGCTGTTTTTCTGGCTGATCAAGATCATGGCCACCACGGTGGGTGAAACGGCAGCTGATTTTCTGTCGGCAACACTGAATCTTGGTTTGGGTATTACCTCCTACATTATGGGCGGGCTGTTAGTTGTCGCCCTGTTGATCCAGTTCAAGCTGAAGCGTTATGTGCCCTCCAGTTACTGGCTGGTGGTCGTTCTGGTCAGTATTGTCGGTACGCTGATTACCGACAGACTGGTCGATGAAGCGGGCGTAA
>JANMKH010000002.1:0-1934 GCA_031371965.1 Sulfuriferula sp. | reverse complement strand
GCCGACTTGCACTGTGAATCCTTGGGCTGCTTGTCCATTGGTCAGAATCACCACGCCGAGTTTGTGCTTAGGCGCGATCATCAGTGCGCTGAAATAGCCGGGATATTCTCCGGTATGCCAGGCGATCGGCCCCAAGCCCGGCGCATGTACGCCATCGATCATCCAACCCAGGCCGATGTTGTGGCCGAAATCGAGCGGAAGCGCCGGAAATTGAGGTGCGAACATTGCATGCAGTGTTGACGGCTGGAGAAGTTGGTTTCCAGTTGCGGTGCGTCCATCCGCCAACACGAAACTGAAGAAGCGGGCCAGATCAGTGGTGTTGGATACCAACGATCCAGCCGGGCTATCGCGTAGTTCAATAGCCGTGACCTGTTTGCCTTCTGTGTATCCTTTCGCCATCGCCGCAGCAGTTTGCGTCACCGCAGCGAAGCTTGATTTCGTCATTCCGAGCGGTTCCAGCAAATCCCGTCGAATTGTCAATGCAAAAGGTTCGCTGCTACGTACCTCGATCAGGCGTCCCAACAGACTGTAATCGAGATTGGAATACTTGTACTCACTCTGCGGTGCCGTTGCCAGGCTTTCTTCGCGAAGCAGGTTCTGTAGTGTGGCCAGATCCACGGGGGACGTAGTCCACATGCCCTTGAGATAGTCGGATGGCAGGCCGGAGTGGTGAGCCAGCAGGGCGCGCACGGTGATAGGCTTGGCATCGGTGAATCGGGAACGAATAGAAAAACCGGGGAGCTGCGAGGCGAGCGTCCCATCGAGTGCGATGTTTCCGTGATCGACTTCCTGCATCACCTCAGTGGCCGTGAGTAACTTTGAAATTGAGCCTACCCGATACAGGGTATCGGGTGTGGCCGGTACGCCAGCCGTATCGGCAAATCCGTAGCCCTTGGCCCAAACTACTTTCTGATCATCTATGATGGCGATGCTGAGTCCGGCGACATTGGCTTTTTTCATCTCGGAACCGATCATCCAGTCGAGATAGGCGCCGAGATATTGATAGTTGCCGCGCTCAATCGGGCCCTCATGTTGCGGAGCGCTGACACAGCTGCCAAGTAGCAGCAACAGAGTCGTAAATAAGGTTAAAAATGCCGGTTGCGACAAGCTGTTTTTTCGCATCATTCAGATTCCTCGGATTCAATAAATTCCAGCAGTTCGCCGGGTTGGCAGTCGAGATACCGGCAGATCGCTTCCAGCGTGGAGAAACGAAGGCCTCTAACCTTGCCACTTTTCAGTAGCGAAAGATTAGCCTCGGTGATACCGACATAATCGGCAAGGTCTTTCGACTTGACCTTGCGTTTTGCAAGCATGACATCCAAACGAATTACGATAGGCATCACGTGCTTAGATAAATTTTGAATTTTCGTCCTGGATGCGGTGTGCTTCATCCATCACGCTGCCCAGCATCATCACGGCAACACCGACCACCATCAAATACATATCTGCGGTGCTCAGGCCTAATGGAATCGCGAGATGCGTTTTCCCTGGAACGTAGGTAAGAATAGTCGTGATGAGCGCGGTATATAGACCGTTAGCTGCTCCAAGCAGAAGCAGCCCTCGGCCAAATTTCCGGTACATTGCGCCCATTTGTTTTCCGAAAATATCGCCTTTGGCATATACCTCGCAGATGTGGTGAAGCGCGACCAGCACATACACTGCGGCAGCGATTGGAATGAGTTCGACACAGAAGCCTGCCCAGCGACGTTCCAGGCTCAGTCCCCCCAATGGCATTTGAGCGGCAAGGGTCGGAGGGAACCATGCGCTGGTTCCAAACACCAGCCAGCGCATGGTTGCAGCGCCTATGCTGACTGTTCCAGCCAGCCATACTAAGGCCTGAATGCGGCGGCTCAACCGTGTTATTCGTTCGTTTGAATGCATAACTTCACCCTCTCGCGCTCAATTCAATGAGGAGTTGCAATTATGGCGCGCCG
>JANMKH010000048.1:0-3594 GCA_031371965.1 Sulfuriferula sp. | reverse complement strand
CGTCCGGCAGTGCATCTAGCAGACAAAATTATCAGGCTGAAAGATCGATAACTGCTGCCTCAGGTGAGATTACAACGATAGATCGAGGTGAGTTTAAGAAATTCACAGCCGACATCAAAGGTGAGTTGCTCAAATCTGGGTCATATAGGCTCGTACAAGGACGACCTTGGACACAAACCAATACCGAAAAGCTTTATGACATTATTGATCGTATTAAAAAAGGATATTACGCAGGAGCCGATTACGTATTGTTTGGGTCAATTAATAATATTGAATTTCGTAGTGAGGCAAATCCGATTCAAGGATCGGATGCGACTAATTATTCCCTCGCGCTGGAATTAGTGTGCGAATTTTCATTGATCAATACTAAAACTTATGAAATTAAGGCCGCGTTCTCCGCGTCTGGTGAAGGCGTAGATTCCCGTTTGGTTAATATGCCTGGGCAAAGAGTTAGCTTGAATCGAAGCAAGGTTATGCAAGAGGTGTCTCGTTCGCTTGGCGAAGCAGTTGCTGCCGAGCTAGAGGGTCAATTTAATCCTTCTGGATCGCGACGTTCAAATTCTGTAAATGAATCTAACGAAGTTACTCACCAAGACAAAACAGTTATTTTTAATTAAATCTTTGCGTTTACCCTCGATTGGATTTAAGGATGCTCTGAACAACTCTACCCAGCGCGTAGCGGCAGGCCGGCTCTGTTCCAGTTTGTAAAACTGCGGTGCATGCAAGGGTAGAGTAGAGAACAGGCTCTCGCCTGCCCTCCCTCATCTGCATGCATGGGGCCACCCGGGTTCGACAGTTCTCAGCAATCAGGTACACCGGCTTGATGCCATTTCTGTTGTTGTCATGCCATCATGTCAGGCGGCCAATGCAATCCTGAAGATGTTGCGTGGCGCAAGACATAGACTGGCACGAGCCGGGCCGTTGGTTTCCGGAAAAGTAACTCTCAAAAGCCAGGGAATTCCATCAGCCAACCGCTGCAGGCGTGAGCATGAACGCGCCGCCAGCACCATCATCGCCAACCCGGTATTGCATGACAAAAGTAACGCCATCCGCGACGGTGCACCCACCGCACGCTCAGAGGACAGGACAGTGCGCTATCTGGATGGCGCCACCACCACGCAGCGGCAGATGACGGGCACCGGCATGACCAATGCCGATACCGGGCAATTCATCACCTACGACCCGATCCGGAGTAGGCCCGACAATGTGACGGGGACGGTAGACACGAGAGGCTACCTGCACTGGCTGAATGCCAACGGCTATGGCCTCACCAACTTAACGGTACAGTAAGATGAAAAACACCCCACCGCAGCCCGACCTCATGAAACGCAAACTGTTAACGTTGCTCGCAAGCCTGCCCTTGTTCGCGGCGTGCAGTGCTAATAGCAGCAATTTAAGCACCGACCCGGAAGACGTGCGTCTGCGCAAGAAGTTTCGCGGGATTTATGGGTTTGTGCTCGTGCTTGATGCGACTTCAAAAAAAGAAGGGGTAACCTTCACCGACGAAATGGGTAGATATGTTGTCGCACCCGTGTTGCGCGCCAGGGCTACTTACGAAAAAGAGTGTGTGGAGCAGGGTATTGAGCCGGACACTGACTTTCTGGTTGATCTCCACCCGCATGATTTACGGCACGAGGCCACCACACGCTTGGCGGACAAGTTCGCCATGCACGAACTGGCAAAAATAACCGGCCACCGCGACACACGGATGCTGCTTCGCTATTCTCATCCATCCGCCGAAGACCTAGCTAAACGGCTGGCGTGATTAAACAGGGATGATATAATATGTCATGGCTGACAGGAAAATAGCAGATGAGTCACACAAGATTTCAGACAAGCGCGGAAACGGTCAGCTTCGTCGGGAAGTGTGGGTGGATGAACGCGGGCGCGTATCCCGGTACAACCTGGCGTACATCAATCATCAACTGCACCAAGGTGACAATGGGCGTGTGCTTGGGTATGACAATCAACACGGCTACCACCACAAACATTATTTCGGTGCCGTAACGCCAGTTGAGTTTGTCAGCTTTGAAGAGATCGAAATTGTTTTTGAGCGCGAATGGTTAATTTTACGAGGTGGAACATGAAAACACTCATCATCACCACGGACACGGAAGCGGCATTTTTCAAGCGTGGGCAAAAGCTGGCCAAGCTGGCCGACAAAGGTTTACGCGTGCCCGAGCAACAGATAATCAGCTTTGAAGACCCGGCTGATGTGCTTAGCCTGCTGACCACTGCACGGCTGGCGCTATTCCAGGCTATTCACCATGCTCCCGGTTCAATCACGGCAATCTCACAGCGCGTGCAGCGCGACCGTAGCGTTGTGAAGCGAGACATCGACGCACTGGCTAAATATGGATTGGTACGCATAGATGACAAGCCGCTGGCCGGTCACGGCAGGATGAAAGAAGTGCACACAACAGCCAAACGGTTCAGGCTGGAAGCTAATCTGGGTTGAGCAGCAACAGCTTGGAGGCCGTCAAGACCGCTGGTCGTTGAAGGAGATAGAACGATGAGCAATGAACAATTCGACAGCGTATGGGATGCCATTGAGGACACACCCGAAGAAGCAGAAAACATGAAGCTTCGCGCGGCCTTGATGATGGCTTTGAAAAAACACATCACCAGCGCACTGAGCCAGTCGCAAGCAGCCCAGCTGTTCGGCGTCACGCAACCGCACGTCTCCGATCTAATGAGAGGCAAGATCAACCTGTTCGGCCTGGATGCTCTGGTCAACATGGCTGCCGCTGCTGGCCTGCACGTTGAAATGCGCGTACTGAAAGCCGCATAAAACATAACCACCATCCAAGAGTAGATGGCCTAGCCAAGCGCCTTGCCTGAACAAGCCAAATTTATCGCCGGGAGATCAGCAAACGGCACCGCCTCCCCCATAGTCCTGACTTAAAAAGCCGGGGCTTTTTCTTGCCCCATACACGCGCCATTTGGTTTTTGCCTTGTCGCTTCTTTTGGCACGCGGCGCGTCGCCAGTGGTCGGCTTTTGTTCTTGCCAGTGCATACCCACCCACCACATCGCCGCCCCGACCGCCCCAGGCGAGAGAGGGGCGACGCCCAAACATTCTATGCTTGTCGTAGCTCGCAGATATTACCCAGCCGCCAAGTTCAGGCCGCAGGTTTTTATCACTCACGCGAGGTTATGCCAATGCCAAATTCAACACCATCCCACATCCGCCTAAGCGGACGTGGGCAGTACAAAAGTCAAAGGCTACTGCCAGCCGATTCGGCTCGCTTTGCTTGCCCATTTGCCGACCAGCCAAGGTCAAAAGCAAAGGCAATTGTCAACGCCGATATAAAACTGACACACTTTTGCAGCGAACGCCGATTTAAATCTGATACACCCCCATTACATCTGCCTACCGCTTATGCAGCCGGAGCGGTCTCCCGCTTAGCCTTTACCATGCCCGCCGCACGCTGATTTTTGAGGCGGCAGCTCTCGCCGGCAATCGGCAGGTAGGTTCACTTTCCAACTGCACCATGGCTGAATGAATTAGAGCCTGAACAGACCCCGATGTTCTTCGATCACTTGATTGTAAAAATTTCGCCCATGCGAACTCGCCAAGGTAGACGAAAAAAAAC
>JANMKH010000570.1:0-2051 GCA_031371965.1 Sulfuriferula sp. | reverse complement strand
GGACGTCTGGAAGAAATATTCCTGCGCCTGTTCGACCATCTCGAATTCGAGCGGTTGATGAGCGAACGGGTACGCTCAGCCTTACGCTACCCGATGTTCGTAGTGATTGCCATGGCGGTGGCCATTACCGTGATCAACCTGTTTGTGATCCCGGCATTTGCCAAAGTCTACGCAGGGTTTAATGCCGAGTTGCCGCTGATGACGCAGATACTCATCGGTTTTTCCAATTTCATGATCAAATACTGGCCACTACTGCTTGTGATGCTGATAGGAGCCGGATTAGCGTTCAGGGCTTATATCGCCACAGTCAATGGCCGCTACCGTTGGGACAAACTCAAACTACGCTTCCCGATTGTAGGCAAGATATTATTGAAAGGTGCACTGGCCCGTTTTGCGCGCAGCTTCGCACTGGCCAGCAAAAGCGGTGTACCCATCGTTCAAGGCCTGAATGTGGTGGCGCAAACAGTAGACAACGCCTATATCGCCAGCCGGGTCACCCAGATGCGCGATGGTATCGAACGTGGTGAAAGCATTCTGCGTACCGCAGTAACGGCCGGTGTGTTTACCCCTGTGGTGCTGCAAATGGTTGCCGTGGGTGAGGAAACTGGCGAGTTGGATAGTTTGATGGAAGAAATTGCCGAAATGTATGAGCGTGAAGTGGATTACGAACTCAAAACATTGTCGTCGCAAATCGAACCCATCCTGATTGTGGGCCTAGGTATTGTCGTTCTGATCCTGGCTCTGGGCGTATTCCTGCCGATCTGGGATCTCGGCAAAGTCGCCTTGCATAAATGAAAACCGCACGGTGTGGCATATTTTGCCGCTCAGCGTCAGTCGTTTTGGTTAGGAGAAGACAGGTCGGTTTCACCCTGTTCGAACTGCTGGGGATAATTCTGCTTGTCAGCGTACTGTCCCTCGTACTCTACGATCGATTTCTTGGCTATCAGGCACTGGCAGAAAAAACCGCCATGGAAATGACCGTCATCAACATGCGCAGCGGTCTGCGCTTGCGCGTGGCGGAGCTGATGATGGGGGGCAAGATGAAAGAGATAGCCGGCCTGGTGCATGAAAACCCCATCAACTGGCTGGCTGCGCCGCCTCCGAACTATATCGGGACATTGCAAAACCCCGAACAGAACGCGATTCCCGGCAATGCTTGGTATTTTGATACAAGCCGACACGAGTTAATCTACATGCCAGGTCGCGATAATATTTTCGCAACGGAGCCCATCCGCGCAACAGCGGTGCGTTTCCGGGTTGCCGCGATGATACATCCGCCGGTTAAAGGTGGAAGCAAAATACCAAAAGTAGAGGGAGTGACTCTGGTCAGGGTTCCCTAGTAGTCAGTCACGTTGAATTACCGGGATGTAGGTCGGGCTTCAGCCCGACATGTCGGGTTAAAACCCGACCTACGATAGCAACATTTCATGTTGACTGACTACCAGCAAGATGAGCACTGAGTTATGGCATGGTTTGTGCTCTGAGTCAGCAACAGAATTTAGCCGGCTTTTTAAATGCCGGAAATGGAGGAATGACAAATGCGCAAAAATCTTCATGGTTTTACCTTGATCGAACTCGTGGTCGTCATCGCGATCATCGGAATTCTCGCGGCGACGGCTTTGCCGCGCTACATCAATTTGCAGACCCAGGCGCGCATAGCCAAGGCGCAAGCGATTTACGGATCGATCAGATCGGCGTCCGCACTGGCGCGAGCCAGTTGCATGGTGGATCTGGCCACAAACGCCAGCCCTACCTGTACAACGACGGCCGGCACAACCAATATGGATGGGCTCAACATTAATATGGTTAATCAATACCCGGCGGCAACTGCGGCTGGGATTGTTGCTGCAGCTCAACTGAATGCGACAAATGATGCGGTAACCATTACGCCGGGCGCCACTGCGACCGCCCCGATAGTGATCGACATTAACGGAGGCACTTCGCCGAACTGCCGGATTTCTTATACCGCTGCTACCGTTACAGGCGGGGTTCTGGTTGCGCCAGTCATTACACCGACGACTACAAATTGTTAAGGAAGGCGCCTGTGTAGA
>JANMKH010000544.1:0-3101 GCA_031371965.1 Sulfuriferula sp. | reverse complement strand
TGCAAAGCCAGATAGACCTGATCTGCGAGTGCCACGACTTCGGCGTGATCTTCAATCCAGGCATGATGCATGCTTTTCAATAGCGCCGGGAATCCGGGCAGCTTGCCCTGATCCTGCGGCGGGAAATAGCTGCCTGCGTAGAAGGGCTTGAGATCCGGGGTGAGAAATACATTATTGGGCCAGCCGCCGCCGCTGGTCATGATCTGAGTGGCCAGCATGTAGATGCGGTCGAAGTCCGGGCGCTGTTCGCGGTCGACATTGATATTGATGAACCAATGGTTCATCAGCCTGGCGATCTCCGGGTTGGAATAGATTTCCCGCTCGGCAACATGGCACCAGTAGCAGGTGGAATAACCAATGGAGACGAAGATCGGCTTGTTCTCGCGCCGGGCCGCTTGCAGCGCCTCCGGCCCCCACGGGTACCAATCCACCGGATTGTGCGCATGCAGCAGCAGATACGGATCACGGCTGTGGATCAGGCGGTTGGTATAGGTCTTGCCGTCAAACTGTACACCGAGTGTAGTAGGTGACAGCGGAGCAGCCAGCGCATCGGGTGTTGGCATCATCCAGCCGCCGCCTTCCAGAGCCAGCATACCCACCACAGCAAGTGTCGCCAGCATCACGCTGCGCTGTTGTCGTGCCGACATATTCTGGCTGTGCGACTGAAACTCTTCGTGTTGAGTGAGATTCATGTTCCGCCTCTTCCTAGAGCAACGCCGCACTCAGTAAGGAGCCAATAAGCAGGGCGCATTGTGCCGAATGTCTTGCTTTAAAAAACCTTAGCAAGCCAGCTCAGACGCTAAAGTAGGACCGCGATTGCAGCCCTTCGTATGTGAATGCTCAGCCGATGATCTGCGCGATGGTTTTTTGCGGTGCGCCAATGTCAGCTGCCGAGAGTGAGCCCATCTGTCGGATAACCAACGCCTGCTCGATGGTACTCAAGACCGGTTTAAACACAGAAGCCTTGATGAGCCCGGCAGCTTGCCAATCGGCGACGAGGGCTTCGCCGAAACCCAGCGGGATTCGCACCTGGCTCGTGATTGCCAGAATAATCAGATCGCGCCGTTTCGTGTTATAGGCGTTACTGGAGACGATAACTGCGGGCCGCTTCTTCGCACCCGACTGATTCGTGAATGGAAACGGCACCAATACAACATCGCCGAAGGAATAACTCATCGTGGGCAATCTTACAGGCGGTCGTAGACCGCATCCTCGTCGTTCTCCCACACCTTGGCGAAGCTCGCCTCGCTGACACGGGTTGCCGCGTGCGTGAGCCGCTGTTCATCCCGTGCACGTAAGAAATCCACGAAATCATCAACCTCAACCATGCGTTCTAGCGGCAGCTGCCTTATCTTCTCGATTAAAACCTGTTCGATTGCGCTCATTTATGTTTCTCCTTGGGGGCTCAATGACCGACTCGCCGATATTGTTTTCTACACTTTAAAACAGCGTACAAGATTTCCGAACGCCAGCGTTGAATTTTATCATTAAGCTGTCGCGCAGGATTCTATCGGTCCTGGTTTAGCATGCCTCCAATATGTTGAAGACAGGACAAACAGCGCAAAATATGATGCCGAGGAGCAACTCTGCCAGATCACTGACGCTGGCGGCTGCATTTCCGTACAGTTACGGCGCAGCGCACCCAGCGCAGCCTTGGTGGCAACTATGCACCGACTGTCAGCAGATAAGAGAATCAGCCATCCGATGGTCCCACTGACCTGCGTTGTTTTTTAGTATCGCCGTGCTTCTGCTTGCTCTCCAGCCGGCGTCTTTGCGAAGCCCGGGTCGGCTTGGTTGCGCGGCGCAGTTCGGGGACTTCGGTGGCGCGACGGATGAGTTCAACCAGGCGCACCCGTGCGTCGTCGCGGTTGCGGCCCTGGGTGCGAAAACGCTGGGCTTCGATGGTGAGTATGCCTTCCTGATTGATGCGCCGGCCAGCCAGCACGGTCAGCCTGGCGCGCACCGCTTCGGGCAGGGAAGGGGAACGAGCGACATCGAAACGCAACTGCACCGCCGAGGATACTTTATTGACGTTCTGACCGCCCGGGCCGGAGGCGCGGATAAATTGTTCCTGGATTTCGCTGTCAGGGATTGAGAGTGTGCGGGTGATGTGGATCATGGGAATGATTTTACGCCTGCCTGGGCCAGCCTGGCCGCTCCCAATGCGGCCTCACCCTGTTGAGCCGTTTCGACGGGCACTCCCAGCTGCTTTTCGCGGATGCGGCGCCAGGCTTCATTTTTGCTACCACCCCCGGCGCTGATCACGCGCCGCAGTGGCGTTGCACCCAGTTCAGCCAGTCTGGCATAGCCTTGGGCTTCGATGCGTGCGATGCCTTCCAGCATGCCGTGCAGGAATCGCACGTCGTCCACCGGGCGCGGTTCCAGGCGCGGCAGCAACGCCGGGGCGTGAATGGGAAAGCGCTCACCGGGGCGGGGCAAGGGATAGTAGTCGAGTCCGCTCGGCTGATCGGGATGGATTTTCATGCTCAGTTCTACCAGGGCGGCATCGCTGAAAAATTGCCGCAACACACCGCCGCCGCTATTGGATGCGCCGCCCGCCAGCCATAAAGTGCCGAAGCGGTGGCTGTATACCCCATATTCGACGGATGCGAGGCGCGTCGTCGAGAGCAGCTTCAGTACCAGGGTGGTGCCCAGCGAAGTGACGGCGTCACCGGGTTGGGCAACGCCAGTGGCAATGAAGGCGGCAATGCTGTCGGTGGTGCCTGCACGCACGATGCAGGCAGGATTGAGATTGAAATGGCGTGCCGTGTGGCGGTTGATGCGGGCTAGCGGAGTACCAAGTGGGACCACGCGCGGCAACAGTTGCGCTATCGGCAGCGCGTGTATCCAGGCCGGCCAGTCCAGGGTGCACGGGTCAAAGCCGGTTTTGAGTGCGTTATGGTAATCGCTCACGCCGCCCACCCCTGTCAACAAGGCGGCCAGCCAGTCGGCCTGGTGCAGAAAATAGCGTGCGTGAACGGTGCCTGGCTGTTGCATCAGCCACATGCCTTTGGCGAGACTGCCTGGCAATGGCACGCCGTCCGTCCCCGCACTGGCACGCGTATCGTTATATAGCAAAGCCGGTGCCAGCGGCTCCAGTG
>JANMKH010000531.1:0-3126 GCA_031371965.1 Sulfuriferula sp. | reverse complement strand
CCAATGAAGAAAATCAGCGGCTCACCGCTGGAACCGCCGGTATTGAAACGCGCCAGTCCGACTGCGTTGTCGGCCTTGAGTTTTTCCAAATGGGCGCGGATTTCAGTCTTGGTCAGGAACGGCAGTTTTGCCAGATCAGTTATATCGCGTAGCGCGCCCGGGTTGAAACCAATGCGCCCGAACAACTCGCGGTAATAGGGCACATGCACTTGCGCATGCTTCAGCAAGGCGCGCAGGCGTTCCAGTTGCAAGGCTTGCAAGCGAGTTGTATCCCACCATTGAGTCTGTTCCATAGCGCGGTGCGCCGCAACGGTCGTGTGGTGTTTGAGCCGCTCGTGTAGCGGGAACAGGATATTGGCGGCAATGGCTGTGTACATAGGATGCACGCTCCGTTCAGATGGCGTCGCAGCCAGCGCGCTGGCGCGCCTGTCTGACCAGCCACAAGCAGTTGAACAGGACAGTCCTAGCCAAGATGGCCTCCCTTATTCAGGCTGATTTGCTTACCTGCCGCGCGCGCGGCCAGCGTACCGGCCTGCAGTGCGTTGAATTCTTCCACCAGCACAGTGACACGTTTTTGCCAGGTATTATCATGCGCATAAGCCAGAATGGCAGAACGATTCCAGGTTTTTTCCAGCGCTGCCATGAGAGCGGAATTCAAGGCCGCGTGATCGTCAAACGGCACGATGATGCCCAGTTCATCCCGGCACACTACTTCAGCATTGCCGCCAACATCCGTGCTGACAACTGGCAGCCCACATGCCATCGCTTCCAGAAACACATTGGCCCAACCCTCGTTACGCGTAGACAGTACGAATACATCGGCAGCCGATAGTGACCATTTCAGCGACGCAGCGGGAACGATGCCAAGAAAGCGCACCGTATCTTGCAAGCCCAGGGCCTTTACCTGTTGATCAAGCTGGGCGCGCATGTTGCCCTCGGCACCGGGGCCACCAACAATGAGGTAAACCAGACCGGGGAAGCGCAGTTTCAATTCTGGCAGGCAATCAATGACACGATGAAAGCCTTTGCGCTCAACCAGCCCACCTACCGAAATCAGCACTTTCACATTGGCAGCCAGACCAAGCTGGGTACGCGCTTCGCTTCGTTCTATGGGATGAAATTTGTCGCTATCCACACCATTACCCACCACACGGATTTTGTCAGCCGAGATTCCCAGACTGATGGCATGGCGGCGCAGTGAATCGGATACAGAAAATACTCGCGCTGCGCGTTTCAATGCTTGTACCAGTAGCGGACGCAATTTTGCATTTTTTGAATGCGGCAATTCCGTGCCACGCAGGGTAATGGTCACCGGAACACCCAGCCATTTTCCCAATAGCGTAGCGGCATAGCCGTCCGGGTAAGCAAAATGGGCATCCAGAATGTCGAGCTTGCCGGCACGCTGTAGCTTCTTCAGGGTTAAATAACTCCCCAACGCCATGAACAGGCCATCCAGTTGTTTGAATGCGCCCGGTACCGAAAAAAAAGTTGGGTGAAGAACTTCTATACCATGCTGGCTCTCGCGCGGCGTTGTATCCGGCCGAAAATGCGGCTTCCAGCGCCGCAGCAGCGATTGTCCAGGAAACCACGGCTGCGGCGACACCACGGTGATCGGCAACACCTCCCCCACACGGAACATGCGCTCGCGGATGAACGGGCCGGCATTGGGTGCGCCGGCGTGCGGGAATAGCGTGGAGAACACCACCAAGTGGGGTTTCATGCACAACCCCTGAATTCTTTAGCCACAGAGAACACAGAGGTCACGGAGAGAACCTTCGGGTGCGAATTAGCGGAGGAGGATACATGCTTGAGTTGTTGCGCTGTATTCGCGAGTTGGGCGACAAAGCGCCCGTCCCTGCGAGCCCCACTCCCTCTGTGCGCTCTGTGTTCTCTGTGGCTCAATGCTTTTCCTGACTTCATGGCAACAAAGTCTGACGTTTGGCGTAGTCGTAGACGGCTTCATAGCGCGCTACGCTGACCGCCCAGTTGCGCTCGGTTTCGACAAAACGGCGGCCATTGGCGGCGAGTTGCGGCCAGCGCGCGGGAGCATTGAGCAGGCCAAGTACTTTTGCAGCCAGATCGGTCGCGTCGCCAGCGCGGAATAGCACACCGGTTTCGCCGTCGCGGATCAGTTCCTTATGCCCGCCTACGTCGGACGCCACCAGTACCCGCCCTTGTGCCATCGCTTCCAGCGGCTTCAACGGCGTGACCAGTTCAGTCAGGCGCATGGACAGCCGCGGATACACCAGCACGTCGACGAGGTCATAATAACGCTGCACCTGATCATGCGGCACGCGTCCGCAGAACACCACCTTGTCCGCCACACCCAAGTGCGCGGCCTGCGCCTTGAGGGCGTCTTCCTGCGGCCCGCCACCCACCAGCAGCACACGCACATCGGGACTGGTTTGCAGCATCAGCGGCAACGCGTCGAGCAACAGATTCAAGCCTTCGTAAGCGTAGAACGAACCGAGAAAGCCCAGCACCTGTTTGTCTTGCAGACCGAGCTGCGCCTTGAGTTCGGCATCCGCCACGCCACCCATGGTGAATTTTTCGATGTCCACTGCATTCGGAATGACGGTGATTTTTTCTGCGGCCACACCCTTGCGCGCCGCGAGGTCGCTGCGCAGGCCCTCGCAAATGGTCGTCACCGCATCGGCATGCTGCACCGCCCAGGTTTCCAGCGAGCGGCTCAGCCGATAGCGCGGCCCCCACTCGGCACTGGTGCCGTGATCCACTGCGGCGTCTTCCCAGAACGCGCGAATCTCATATACCACCGGGATATTCAGCGCGCGCCCGACGCGAATCGCGGGCAGCGCGTTGAGCACCGGCGAGTGGGCATGCAGAACATCAGGTTTCTCGCGTTCCACTACTACGCGCAAGCGGCGCTCGGTCGCATTCATCAGCGCGATCATATTGAAAAAAGGCAGCCGTGCCCGCAAGCCGGTGACAGGCGGCGTGCGATAGAAATGCAGCCCGTCCACGACTTCTTCGGGCACCTTGCAATTAATCTGTTTGGGGCTGGTGAGGTGCTCTGTTTCCCAGCCGCGCTTGCGTTGTTCGCGCAGGATCGCGGCGGATTTTATTTTAATACCGGTGTGGGGAATAAAAGGGGCTGCTGTTGCAAAC
>JANMKH010000510.1:0-3700 GCA_031371965.1 Sulfuriferula sp. | reverse complement strand
TCTGCATCCCGAGCGGAGTGTTGACGGGTATGTTCGGTTTCTGGAGATTCAAAAAAATGAATAATGCCATCGCGGTGGTACGCGTAGAGTTGCGTAATATTTCGATACCAAATTAACGCGATAAGCCATCCGTTACAGGCGCGGCACCAAACCTCATGGCGCGCCTGATCACGGTGTCTGATCCGTCAGGCAAGGGGGGTGTGATGATTACTCTTTACGAGCTGCACTGGTCGCATTATTGCGAGAAGATCCGTCTGGCGCTTCACTACATGGGTCTGGAATGGCGCATGGTGGGCATCGACGCCTTTAACAAGAGCCAATTGCGCGAACACCCGTTGCCTGCGCATCTGCCCAACCACACGGTGCCGGCTATCCATGACGGACGCACCGGCAGGTTCATCATGGATTCAACGCTGATACTGCGCTATCTCGCAGCCAATTACCCGGATGCGCCGAATCTGTTCCCTGGCGACCAAGCCAACAGAGAAGCTATCGATGCAAAGCTGGTCGAATTCGATACATTTCTGGGAATACCGGCGCGCCGCTTTGGCTACACCCAGGTCATACTCGAGTGTCCGGACCTGTTGGCCGATCTGTTTCTTTCCCATCGGGGCAGGGGGCTGTTCAGCGCACCAGTGGTTCGTTCCATCGCCGGGGCATGCCTTGGAATCCTGCTGAGCAAACGGTTTGCATTTCATCGCTCGGAATCCTTGGGGCTGTATGAAGCGCTGGAAGAATATCTGTTGCGGCTCGCCGCGCAACTGGAGGGCAGAGCGTTTATCGTCGGCGCTACATTTTCTGCGGCGGATATCGCTTTTGCCGCACAGATCAGACCGCTGACTGTGGTGCCTTTCTTTGCGGAGCATCCGTGCTTGCAGGTTCTGTTTGAGCGCCATCGCAAAACCGTAGCGCGCTGCAGCGGAGAAAACGAGTTCCTGTATCAAACCGGCATTTCGAACGCCAGAAAACACAAACCGCCGGTGCGTCGCAGGCTGCGCACGTTGACGGCTTCGTTGCCATTTCAGAGCAACGGAGACTTGTCCGGCAACGACCAAAATCATGTCTGGACATGGGGCATGCTGGCCATGCCATTTCACTACTTTGTCAGTTTGCGCAGCAGGAAGGTACGCCAGTATCTCGCTACCGCAAACGTGAGGTAGCAGCCATGTACTGGAACCATTTTGTGGCCTTGGGCGATAGCATTACGGCCAGCGTAGGGGACAGCGTTCCCGGCATTGAATCGCTGCGCTGGGCCGACCGTATCGCCCATGCATTACGCCGGACGAATCCCGGCCTGCGCTATGATAATTTGGCGCAAGTCGGTCATACCACGCAGGATGTCCACACCCGGCAGTATCCCGAAGCCGCGGCGCTGCGCCCGGATCTGGTCAGCATTCTGAGCGGGGGAAATGACGTCCTGTCGCCGCACTGGTCGCCGCCGCAATATCGGGATGCGCTGGAAACGCTGTTTCGCGCATTCAGGAAGCAAGGCGCGACAGTGATCTCCTTTACCTTGCTGAATCCGGTGTCTATCCTGCCTGCCCGGCTCGCCGCACGGACCTGCGCGCGCCTGCAAGAGGCACACGCCATTATTCGAGTTTTAAGCGAGCAGTATCGGTGTATCTGTGTGGATTGCTGGCATCTGGCGAGCACCCACGACCCGCGGATATGGAGCGCAGATCGCAAGCATCCGAATGCTTTGGCCCATCAATTGGTCGCGGCGGAGGTCGAGAGATGTTTGCATCTGGCCACCGGTATCCCCTCGTGAATTGAAAGGACTCCAGGAGCGTGACTCCGGCTGAGGTAGCGAGACAATCAGGTAATGTTGTAGCATTAAACTGTCTTATTTCCATAAATTCTAGTATGAATTTCGATGAGAAAAACGCCTGATGAGGAATACCTCGAAAAAGCCAAGGGATTGACCAAGGACGAGACCGAACGCGTGTTGTCAAGAATGCGCACCAAGCTAACGCGCAGACTGGAAGATAAAAAACTGAGCGCCCTGGAAGTTGTGGCGATTCAGCTTGAGATAGAGGACAAGGAACTCAATGAATGGCGCGAGAGGATGGCTGAAATAGAGAAAAGGACGAAGAATAAATAGCCTAATCGTAGAGCAATCGCATGTAATATTACGTTATCGCTAGATATCGAATGTGTCAGAAGTGCTACTCCCAGACGCTCGAGAATCATCCCATTAGCCATTAACAGACACTCGCACGTTATTGGTTAGCAGTAGCCAAGGCGCCACTACTGGGGGGTAAATCCTCCACAGCACACCAGCTCATCGATCCGTATTGTCATTGCATATGCAGACTGATAACCCTTCGTTGTAGCGAATCGCCTCCGGCGTCCGCTGAATTCAAACGGTTATGCAAAAAGGAAGAAACAATGGATCTTGCCAAGTATATGGTGTTCAACGGGTCTATCGTGCTACTAGTCGGCCTATTGTCGGGCGCGCCAATGGGGAGCGCCATTAATAGGAAAAAGGGGGAAGAAACAATTCGCGCCTGGAGAGTTGCCCACTCCGGTCTGGTAATGGGCGGCGTAATGATATTGGCTGTTGCGTTGGTTATCCCCCTTCTCACCCTGAGTGGAAGTCTCATCTCAATACTGGCCTGGACGTTTGTTGTCTCCGGTTACGGCTTTGTTGTGGCACTTCCGCTTGGCGCCTGGAAAGGTCACCGCGGACTAAAGCCGAAGCCGCGCGGTATAAATACCATCGTTTATGCTGGAAACATAGTTGGTGCCGGAGGCGCGCTTATTGGAACGTTGCTTCTCATATACGGCTCCTGGAACTCCATCTGATTGTCAGATATTGCGCATAACTTTGTGTTCGAGGCGGACGCAGTGATACTGCAGTGGCCTTCAGGTTCTGTTCGTGTCCCCGTCGCTCAGTAGGGCAGCTAGCCGTTTTCTAACCCTAATCGACGCCGTGCAAGTGTCCGTTTTTTTAAAAAAGTCCCTCGACCGAAATCGGAGCAATCTGTTATGAACCTTTTTCTCAGGCTGTTTTATGTGCTGGTCGCGTCGATTTTCCGACCTCGGCTTCCGGCTGGTCAAGCGATCAGTGAGCTTACTCTCCTAACTCTACCCAACGATTTAGACATTAATTTGCACGTCAACAATGGGCGCTACCTGACGCTATGCGATCTGAATCGCGTGGATTTTTTCATACGTACCGGTCTTGCACGAGTGATGCTCGCGCGCGGCTGGATGCCAATCGTCGCTGAGCACACTATGAGCTATCGCAAACCCCTTGGCGTCTTCAAGAGATTCAAAGCGACGATGCAATTGACGCACTGGGATGAAAAACATTTCTTTATGACGCACCGTTTTTCCATTAACGAAAAAACCATCGCAGAAGGTACATCGAAGGGCGTCGTGAGAGGTAGAGGCGGTGTTATCGCGCCCGCGGACGTCATAGCAGCCGTACTTGCAGCCCGCAGCTCGGGAATATCCTGATCGGTCGAAACAGGACACACACCTCTGAAAAACATTGATTAACGTGGGTCGTCAAAAACCTGTGCTTTTTTCCCACCGCAGAATTCGTTCTGCGAACGCATCGCATACAGTGCACTCTATAGATAATTGTCTAGCCTGCTGCCATGTCCCAAATCCATAGTTTTCCCCCGATCGCTGATGCGCAGGCGCGTGTGCTGATTCTGGGCAGCATGCCCGGCAAGCTTTCATTGCAGGCACA
>JANMKH010000437.1:0-6516 GCA_031371965.1 Sulfuriferula sp. | reverse complement strand
TTAGCGCGTTTACTTATCGGTGGCGCTATGGCCGAAGCCGAATACGTGACATACCATGAATTTTTAGCCGCATTATTCAACAGGCGCATCTTTGCTTTCCAGACCCAGGTCTTGAATCTTTCGCGTCAAAGTGTTGCGCCCCAGACCCAACAGATTGGCCGCCTCAATGCGCCGACCGCCGGTGTGCTTGAGCGCAACAGTGATCAGGGTTTTCTCGAATTCATGGGTGAGTCCCTCGATAATCCCTACTTCGCCGCGGCCCAGGGCGGCATCCGCCTCACGTGCCAGCGATTGCGCCCAGTTGCCACCGGCAGGTGTCTGGCTGCCTGCACCCAGTAGCTCCGGCGGCAAATCTGCTACATCAATATTTTGCCCGGGTGCCATCACAGTGAGCCAATGGCAGACATTTTCCAATTGGCGTACGTTGCCGCTCCACGCCAAGTGACTCAGATGCTTGAGTGCCGCATCAGAGAGCTTTTTGGGTTCCACGCCTTGTTCGCGTGCCGTTTTTTGCAAAAAATGCCGCGCCAGAATGGGAATGTCCTCACTGCGTTCGCGCAGCGCGGGCAACCGCAGTCGGATTACATTCAGGCGATGGTAGAGATCTTCCCGGAACAGGCCTTCTTTTACCCGGTTGTCCAGATCCTGGTGGGTGGCGGCAATCACCCGTACATTCACCTTGATCGGTTGATGGCCACCCACGCGATAAAACTGTCCATCCGCCAGCACCCGCAGCAGACGGGTTTGCAACTCGGGGGGCATATCGCCGATTTCATCCAGGAACAGGGTGCCGCCGTCGGCCTGCTCGAACCGGCCACGACGCTGGGCTTGGGCGCCGGTAAACGCGCCACGCTCGTGACCGAATAATTCGGACTCCAGCAAATCCTTGGGAATCGCTGCGGTATTCAGCGCGATGAAGGGCTTGGCAGCGCGCGGACTGTGGCGGTGCAAGGCGGATGCAACCAACTCCTTACCGCTGCCGGATTCGCCGGTAATCAGCACCGTGGTATGCGATTGCGAAAGCCGGCCAATGGCGCGAAATACCTCCTGCATGGCGGGTGCTTGACCGAGAATCTCCGGCACCGCCTCGCTGGGCGCGGCCGCTTCATCTTCGCGCAGGCTCTCGTCGATGGCGCGACGGATCAGCTCGATGGCGTGATCCACATCGAATGGCTTGGGCAGATATTCGAATGCGCCGCCCTGAAAAGCAGCGACGGCGGATTCCAGATCCGAGTAGGCGGTCATGATAATAACCGGGAGACGCGGATAGCGCGCTTTGAGCTGCTGCAGCAAATCGAGCCCGGAAGCGCCGGGCATGCGGATGTCGCTCACCACCACTTGCGGCGAGTCTTTTTCCAGAGCAGCCTCGGCTTCCTGCACCGAGGAAAAGCTGAGGAAAGGAATGTCCTCACGCTTGAGCGCTTTTTCAAACACCCAGCGAATGGAGCGGTCATCATCGATAATCCAGACAGGTTTCATCATAATTTATAGTCAGTTAACTTTGCTGCTGTTGCCCCAGTGGCAGCAGGAGGGTAAAGCAGGTATAGCCAGGGCGGCTATCCGCCTCGATGGTGCCTTGATGCTGGTGCACAATCGTCTGTGCCAGCGTCAGGCCTAGACCACTGCCGCCTTCGCGGGCCGACACCAGTGGATAAAAAATCCGTTCGCGTATCGATTCCGGGATTCCCGGACCATTGTCAATAATCTGGATTTGCACCGCCAAGGGGTGGCGCTTCATGGTCAGGGTCACTTGCCGGGCAATGCGCGTACGCAGCACAATTTCACCTTTCCCGTGCAACGCCTGAACTGCGTTGCGCACGATATTGAGCGTGGCCTGGATCAGCTGCTCACGGTCGCCGGTAATGTCTGGAATACTGGTGTCGTAGTCTCGCCGGATAGTGAGCCCGCTCTGCGTTTCCGCCAACACCAGGCTGCGTACCCGTTCCAATACTTCCAGAATGTTTACCGCGCTGATTTGAGGCAAACGGTGTGGCGTAAGCAACCGATCCATCAGGGATTGCAGGCGGTCGGACTCCTGGATGATAACCTGCGTATATTCTCGAGTTTCCTTGGGCAGCTCGTGCTCCAGCAACTGCGCCGCACCGCGGATGCCGCCCAGTGGATTTTTGATTTCGTGCGCGAGGTTGCGGATCAGTTCGCGATTGGCCTGCTGTTGCAGCAGCATGCGTTCATCGCGGGCGATTTTAAGTTGCTGATCCATGGGGTGGAACTCGATCATGAATGCCACCGGCGCATTTTCCAGTGGGGTTACCGTACAGCTCACCTGCAGGCGGTTAGCGTTCACTCCCAGGACCAGCTCGTGCTCGGTAAAACTGGCATTGTGCGAAAGCGCATAATCAAGGGCCGCATGTAACTGCTTCGGCGAGTTGAACAACGTATCCAGCGACAAGCCGCCCGCCTGACTGGCGGAAAGCCCAAGCAAATTTTCTGCAGCGGGGTTCAAATAACATGCCTGGCGTGCCGCATCCAGCGCCAGCACGGCAGTAGCCAAGTACTCCAGACCCATTAACTGACTGTCTATAACATGCATCGTGAAGGGCTGGGTTGGGGTAGTTTGAGTGAATGCATTCACCTTAACAAGCAACTAACGCGCCAGGAATGCAACGTGCAATTATTTTATGCTGGCCAGCTCTTTTTTCAATGCGCGGATGTTGTCTTCATGGCGCTTGACGATATCGCGCAGTTTATCTGTGCGTGCGCGCCAGCTTGCACTGCCAGCCTGTTCGCCGCTGCGCAGCGCTTCACCCGCCTTTTGCGCGGCGGTCGCTTCTGCAAGATTGCGTTCTTCGGTGAGCAACTCATCCTGCAATACACTACGCCGCAAATCATCGCGCTTACGTTGCGTATTGCTATCCACGCGCGGGAAATTGGCCGGCGTGCTGGCTTCCTTTTTGCGCGCAGGTGCCGCAGTGGTTTCTGCGGGCTCCAGATTCAGTCGTTTGGCACCGCGCCTGGGCAGGTTGGTATAGGTGACTTGACCAGATTCATCCACATATTTGTAAATTTCTGCGTGGACGGGGATGCTGACGATCAGACCAATGATGAGTAGGGCGGCTTTCATATCCAGAACAGGTAAAAGACATACACACTATAACGGCCAGGACAACGGAGAGTTTATGGCAAATGAAGGCCGCAAACAATTGATGCACAAAAAAAGGGCGGGTAAATCCCGCCCTTTTTTAATGCAACAGCCAGATTTAGAGAGAGTAGTACATTTCAAACTCGACCGGATGGGTGGTCATGCGGAAGCGAGTGACCTCCTCCATTTTCAGTTCGATGTATGCATCGATCATCTCATTGGAGAACACGCCACCACGCGTCAGAAACTCGCGATCCTTGTCCAGATTTTCCAATGCCATCTCCAGAGAGTGGCATACCTTCGGAATCTTGGCTTCTTCTTCCGGCGGCAGGTCGTACAGATTTTTGTCGGAAGCGTCGCCTGGGTGAATCTTGTTCTGGATACCGTCCAGACCCGCCATCATCAACGCAGTAAAGGCCAGGTAAGGATTAGCGGAAGGATCCGGGAAACGCACTTCGATACGACGGCCTTTTTCGCTGGGCACGTGTGGAATGCGAATCGAGGCAGAACGGTTTTTGGCGGAGTAGGCCAGCATCACCGGAGCTTCGAAACCAGGTACCAAACGCTTGTATGAATTGGTGCCCGGGTTGGTAATGGCATTCAGCGCCTTGGCATGTTTGATAATGCCGCCGATATAGTACAGCGCGGTTTCGGACAGCCCGGCATAACCATTGCCAGCAAACAGGTTTTTACCGTCTTTCCAGATGGATTGGTGCACGTGCATGCCGGAACCGTTGTCGCCAACGATAGGCTTGGGCATAAAAGTCGCTGTTTTGCCGTATGCGTGGGCAACGTTTTGCACCACGTATTTAAGTATCTGAGTCCAGTCAGCACGTTTGGTCAGGGTGCTGAACATGGTGCCAATTTCGCACTGGCCGGCAGTAGCAACTTCATGGTGATGCACTTCCACCGGCACGCCCATGTCTTCCAGCGCCAGGCACATGGCGGAACGGATATCTTGCAGGCTATCAACAGGAGGAACCGGGAAGTAACCACCCTTTACGCCTGGACGATGGCCCATGTTGCCGCCCTCGTACTTTTCGCCAGAACTCCAGGCCGCCTCTTCGGAATTGATTTTGACCGAGGTGCCGGACATGTCGGTATGCCAGTTCACGGAATCAAAAATGAAGAATTCGGGTTCAGGACCAAAATAAGCGGTGTCGCCAATCCCCGTGGATTTGAGATAGGCCTCGCCGCGTTTGGCGATGGAGCGAGGATCACGGTCATAGCCTTTCATATCGGTCGGTTCAATCACGTCGCAGGTCAGAAGCAATGTTGATTCGTCCATGAAAGGATCCATGCGGGCACTGTCTGGATCCGGCATCAAGATCATGTCGGACGCCTGGATACCTTTCCAGCCGGCGATGGAGGAACCGTCGAAAGCGTGGCCGTCGGTGAATTTTTCTTCGTTGAGCTGTTTCACTGGCACGCTTACATGCTGCTCTTTGCCACGGGTATCGGTAAAACGAAAGTCAACGAATTTCACATCATTTTCTTTGACCATTTTCATTACATCGGCGACCGCCATTTAAATCTCCTCATTGAGTTGCGTTTGCATAAAAACCGGGTGCACTTTTCTGCTGGGGCAATATTTGAGCAGAAAACATGCCAGCAAAATAAATCCCTGCCATCGTCTATTCAGCAGGTGAAACAAAGTAGCTGACATTGCCATGTGCCAGACGTCTGCGTAGAGCAGCCGCCCAAGGTTGACAATTGTGCCACAAGCGCTTTCATCCCTGAAACAAAAAATACGCCCTGTTTTGGAGCAAATCCTTAGCTAAATGCCCCATGTTAGTGCATACGGCGCCGGCGAATCCTGTCCGCACGATTCTGACTATACTGAAATCAGAATTTTACAGCACAACGAGGAACTCGCCATGCCCACCATTAGCTTCATTCTCAAACACGCCCAACAACGCGGCAAACTGGCCGGGCTGCCCTACGCAGGTGCGCTGACCCCCGTCGAGGCAAATTTGATTTGGCACCAGGCCCCCGGCACTCGTCTGGTGGACGTGCGCTCGCATGCGGAATGGGATTTGGTTGGCGAAATTCCCGGTTCCGTGCAATTGGAGTGGCAAGCTTATCCGGGTTGGGTGCCAAACCCGTACTTCTTGCAGCAACTCAAACAGCAGGTGGATATGGAAGCGTTGGTCATGTTTATCTGCCGTAGCGGGGGTCGTTCTCATCAAGCCGCCTTGGTTGCGCACAACTCGGGTTACACTGAAGTTTACAATGTGCTGGAAGGTTTCGAAGGTTGCAAGAGCGCAGACGGCAAACGCGGGCAAGATAGCGGCTGGAAAACAGCCGATTTGCCATGGAAACATCGCTAATCGGTCATTATCCCGCTAGAATCTGCTCAGTTTAATTTCAGTAACCCGTCATGCCCCAGCTTTATGCCGTTATCGGCAACCCGATCGAGCATTCAAAATCGCCACTCATTCACGCCGCTTTTGCCCGTGAAACCAGTCAGGATATCGTCTACGAGCGGCTCCTCGCGCCACTGGACGGATTCGCTGAGGCGGTCAATGCATTCCGCCGTTCAGGCGGTGCCGGGGCCAACGTGACCGTGCCGTTCAAGGAACAGGCTTTTGCGTTGGCTGACGAGCTCTCCGAACGCGCGCGACTTGCGGGCGCAGTCAATACCCTGAAATTTACCGACGTGCGTATCGAGGGCGACAATACCGATGGTGCCGGGCTGGTGGCCGACATCACACGCAATCTCAACTTTAGTATTGCCCGGAAACGGGTACTGATCATGGGCGCGGGTGGCGCGGCACGTGGTATCGCCTTGCCGCTCCTGGCTGAACTTCCGGCGCTCCTGGTCTTTGCCAACCGCAGCATGGATAAAGCGCAAATACTTCAGCATCAATTTTCACCCTATGGTGTGGTGGAGACTTGCGATTATGCCGCCCTGCCAGGCTTGCAGTTTGATCTGGTCATCAATGCCACCTCGGCCAGCCTGTCGGGCGAGCGGGTGCCGTTGCCAGCCGATCTCTACGCTTTGAACAGCCTGGCCTATGACATCATGTACGGCATCGGCGAAACACCGTTTCTCGCCCATGCTCGCTGTCATGGCGCAGGCCAGTACTCGGATGGTCTGGGGATGCTGGTCGAGCAGGCGGCGGAAGCGTTTTATGTCTGGCGCAAAGTGCGTCCGACAACTGCGCCGGTCATTGCAATGCTGCGTCAGCACTCATAATGGGGAAATGGGTACGACGTGGGCTGCTTGGGCTGCTATTGCTGGTGCTGGGCTATCAGTTGTGGATTTTTTCCCATGTGTGGTGGTGGGTGGATCACAACCCCTCCAACAGCGCGTTCATGGATGAACGTTTGAACATCCTGCAGCAGAACAACCCCGATGCCGAACTGCGCCACAAATGGGTGCCGTACGCAAAAATATCCGGCAATCTCAAGCG
>JANMKH010000435.1:0-8555 GCA_031371965.1 Sulfuriferula sp. | reverse complement strand
CGCACGCGGCCTGCCGATCAGCGTGGTAGCCGGCACCGGTCGGTAGTGGCTAGCATTCAGCCATTTGTTGACGTCGCTGGTTTTGCTGGCCGGGTCGTATAGACCCGCGTTGAGAATCAGCGCCGCATCAACCTGCCCGTGCTGCACGGTGATAATGGGAGCGCCTGGATTGAGCGTGGCCAGGCGCGTTTGCAATGCAGTGCAGGCAGCTTGGTCAGCCAGATCGGTTTTGGTAAGCAGCAAACGATCCGCCACCGCCACTTGTTTGACTGCCTCGAAGTAGCTGTCCAGCTGCTGCTCACCCAGTACCGCGTCCACTGTGGTAACTACGCTGTTGAGCTGGAAGCGCGCGGCTATCCAGCGCTCGTTGATCAGGGTATCAAGTATCGGCGCCGGATCGGCAATCCCAGTGGTTTCGATGATGACACGCTCGAATTGCGGAATTTCGCCCCGGCTGGATGCCATGAACAGGTTTTTAAGCGTCGGCGATAGCGAGCCCGCCACAGTACAGCAGATGCAGCCGCCTGACAGCAACGCCAACGGCCCGTCGGTTTTTTGCAAAAGCTGGTGATCCAGGCCGATTTCACCAAATTCATTTATGATAATGGCGCTGCGCGGCAACTGCTGGATCAGCCGGTTAAGCAGCGTGGTCTTGCCGCTGCCTAGGAATCCGGTAAGCAGGGTTACGGGTATGGGTTCAGTGAACATGATGTTTGATTTCCTGACTTACCTGGCCAACTTCCTGTTTTTGCAAATGCAATCTTGTTGCAATAATATAGGCTGGACTGGAATACCGGTCTATTGGCCACGATGCGCACACGCGTTACAAACACCCTTGATCGAGAGCTCAATGTGCCGTGATTGAAAACCCCTGGGTAGCTGGATCGCAAATGCGGTAGACACTTCGCCCAGGCAGAAAACCTGACCACATTGAGTGCACTTGAAATGCGCGTGTTCGTGCGCTTCGGCCCCGCCGCTGGCATTGAAGCGCCAGGCCCGGTCTTCCCCTGATACACGGTGTGCCAGCCCTTGATCCACCAACCAATCGAGCGTGCGGTATAACGTCACACGATCCAGTATGCCTTGCGAATCCAAGCGCTGGGCGATTTCCTGATGCGTTAATGCACGCTCCGCGCTGAGCAAAGCGGCAAGCACGCGCGAGCGCGCGCTTGTGTTGCGGCCTCTGCTGGCGCGGATCATCTGGTCGGCTGGTGAGGTGGGGGTATCGAGCATGGCGTCAGTTGAACACGGTTCGTTATTTAGTGCAACTCTGTTGCGTTTTTATGGAAAGGAATTGGCTGGCGGCGCACTACAGCGCGCTTAGTTTTTACGTTTGGCGCGAGGATGCGCTGCGTCGTACGCTATAGCCAGGTGCTGAAAATCCAGGCGGGTATATATCTGCGTGGTGCTGATGCTGGCATGGCCGAGCATTTCCTGCACCGCACGCAGATCGCCTGAAGACTGCAGCAGGTGAGAGGCGAAGGAATGACGCAGGACGTGGGGATGGACGTTGACTTCCAGCCCGGCGCACACTGCCCACAATTTCAGGCGTAACTCGATGGCACGCTGCCCCAGGTGCGCGCCACCGCGCCCCGGAAACACGTAGTCTGTGCCGGTAGGGCGTAGTGCCAGCCATTGGGTCAACGTCTGCTCTGCACGCTTACCCACGGGCACGATACGGGTCTTGTTGCCTTTGCCGGTAACCGTTACTTCGCCGCTGGTCAAATCAAGCTGGGTTAGTTTGAGTTCGGCCAGTTCCGAGAGGCGCAGACCGGAGGAATAGAACAGTTCCAGTATTGCCCGGTCACGCGTAAGGAGCGTTGTACCCGGTTGCGCTTCAAGCAGTTGCCTGGTTTGATCGGGAGATAGCGCTTTGGGTAATGCCCTCGGCGATTTCGGCGCACGCAAGCTTTCACAAGGGTTGTGGGTGTATCCGTGGCGCTTCACCAGATAATGATAAAAGCCACGCCAGGCGGAAAGTGTGCGCGCCAGGCTTTTACCTGACAACCCTTGCGCATGCAGTCCCGCGAGCACGCGACGGATATCCTGGATTTGTAACGCGTCCAGCCCGGCTTTACCCATTTTTGCGAACAGTACGCGCAAATCGCGCGCGTAGTTTTCCAGCGTGTGGCGAGACAGTCCGCGCTCGCTGCTTAGATACATCAAATAAGCTTCGAGCAGGGCTGCTGGCGTCACGGTAAAAGGCGCTGTAAGGCAGCAGCGAGCAGTTCACCCAAGCGCTGCAGATAGAGCGTGCCCATTTGCGGGTAAAAGCGCTGCGCATCTTCCGAGGCCAGCACCAGAACACCCATACTGTGTTCCGCCTGCAAGGGCACCGCTGCAAAAGAGCGCAGCTGGCTGACACCGGTAAACCAGTCTGCCATCTCGTTCATGGGCACCGTACCACAATGTGGTTGGCTGGTTTGTGCCGACCAGTTTTTAACGGCTTCGGATACGGCGGCAAATTCTGCTAGCAGTGCCGAGCCATGCCAAATACGTAATGCTGTATGGGGAATGCCAAAATCGTCATGCAAATTGAGCTTGAGCACTTGCAGTAGTGTCGGCAATTCGCGTACCGTCATTAATGACCGTGACAAATAGTGCATTTTTTCGGCAATCGCGTCGTTCTCTTCGCCGAATTCGATCAGTTCCGCCAACTTTGTTTCCAGCAGCTTATGTTTTTCCCGCAAATTGAGTATCTGCCGTTCGGCAATGGACACCGCACGCCCATCAAACGGATGGCTGACGCGTACGTCCGTCAGCAAATGCGGATGTTGATCAAAAAATTCGGGATGGCCCGCAAGATAGCGGGCAATGTCTTCAGTCTGCATAGGTTTATCCTAAATCAATTTCGCCTTCGAATACATTCTCTGCGGGCCCCGTCATCCAGACGGGCGTACCCACGCCTGCCCAGTGAATAGTGAGCACCCCGCCGCGCGTAGCAACTTGCACCGTAGGATCCAGCAAATCTCGGCTGATGCCCGCGACCACCGCGGCGCACGCGCCCGTGCCACATGCCAGGGTTTCGCCCGCACCGCGCTCATACACCCGCAGACGGATATTCTGGCGATCCAGGATCTGCATGAAGCCCGCATTCACTTTATTGGGGAAACTCGGATGCGCCTCGATCTGTGCTCCCTGTTTTGCAACCTCTGCAGTCTCGACATCATCTACGTATTGTACGGCGTGCGGATTGCCCATGGACAAGGCGCTAATCTCAACCACCTCGTTTCCGAGCACAAGCCCGTAAGTAAGCGCTTGCTTACTCGCTATAAACGGTATCTGGTCCGGATCGAAACGCGGCTCACCCATATTGACGGTAATCTGCCCATCCGCTTCGAGACGCGGGCGGATAATTCCGCAGGCTGTCTCAACGCGAATTTCGCTTTCCAGAGAAAGGCCTTTATCAAGCACGAAGCGCATAAAACAGCGCGCGCCATTGCCGCATTGCTCTACTTCGCCGCCATCCGCATTAAAGATGCGATAACGAAAATCTGCGTCTTTGCGTGTCGGACGTTCCACCAGCAACAATTGGTCACAACCCACACCAAAATGGCGGTCGGCTATGAATCGCACCTGCGCAGCGGTTAGTTCGATCCGTTGGTGGATCGCATCGAATACGACAAAATCATTGCCCGCACCGTGCATTTTACTAAAGCGAAGTTTCATCCCGTTTTTGTCTCAGATCATCAGTTCAAGGTAATCTCGGTAAATACAGCGATCCATGACCACGATCAGGCCCGCTTGATTAGCCCGCCGGGCAGCTTGCTCATGGATAATGCCCTGTTGTATCCAGATTACCGGACATTCAATTTGAATACACTCTTCAACGAGTTGAGGTATATGTTCCGCCGCACGAAACACGTTGACGATATCCACTGGAAAAGGCAGCTCGGTCAGGCTGGAATAGGCTTTTTCGCCCAATACCTCCTTCACCATTGGCCGAACCGGCACCACGCGATAGCCAAACTGTTGCATATGGCGCGCCACGCCGTGGCTGGGTCGCGTTGACTGGGGCGACAAACCCACCATGGCAATACTCTTTGCGCGCTGCAATAGCGCCTTGATGACATCTGCGCCTGGATTAACGAACACTGCTAGGCGTTAATACTTTGCTGCCAAGGTGCGCTTTCAGACATCCAGATTGCGCACGCCCAGTGCGTTGGTCTCGATGAAGGCACGGCGTGGTTCCACCTGATCGCCCATCAGCGTAATGAAAATCTCGTCGGCGGTGATTGCATCTTCAATCTGCACGCGCATCAGACGACGGACGGTAGGATCCATGGTGGTTTCCCATAGCTGGCCCGGATTCATCTCGCCCAAGCCTTTATAGCGCTGAATCGCCAAGCCGCGTTTCACTTCATTGAGCAGCCATTCCAGCGCTTGCTTGAAACTGGAGACGGGTTGCGCCTTTTCGCCGCGCATGGCTCGGGCACCTGCTCCCAGCAGATGCTGTAGCACCTGACTGGTATCACGTATCTGCGCATAGTCTCCACTGGCTACGAAATCGGCATCCAGACGCGTGGCCTGAATGTTGCCATGATGGCGACGCAGTATTTTGAGCGTATGTTGCTCAGATTCACTATCGTATTCCGCGTTAATTTCGACTGCCGAATCACCCACTGCGGCGGTTAATGCTACGGCCGCCCGCTGCGCATCGTCTGCATTGCTGAGGCTGACTGGAGCAATCTCCATCAACGCGTGCATGACTGCGCCATCAATCAGGCGGCTCATGCGCTCAATGACCGCTTCCGCCAGCAGGTAAGATTTGGCAATATTTTCCAGCGCTTCGCCATGGATTTCAGTGCCGTTCTGTTCGGCGGTAATCAGACGGGCGTCCTTGATCGCCTCCGCAAGCAAGAACTCCTTCAGCTCATGCTCGTCCTTGAGGAAGCGCTCGGTCTTGCCGTGCTTGACCTTGTATAGCGGCGGCTGAGCAATGTAAATGTGGCCGCGCTCTACCAGCTCCGGCATCTGGCGGTAGAAAAAAGTCAGCAGCAATGTACGGATATGTGAGCCGTCCACATCCGCATCGGTCATGATGATGATGCGGTGATAACGTAATTTATCGGCATTATATTCATCCTTGCCGATACCGGTGCCGAGTGCGGTGATCAGGGTGGCAATTTCCTGGCTGGAGATAAGTTTATCGAAGCGCGCTTTTTCGACGTTGAGTATCTTGCCTTTGAGCGGCAGGATCGCCTGGAACTTGCGGTCACGACCCTGTTTGGCGGAACCGCCGGCGGAATCCCCCTCTACCAGATAGATTTCTGATTGCGCAGGATCTTTTTCCTGGCAATCAGCGAGCTTACCAGGCAGACCCATGCCATCCAGAATACCCTTGCGACGAGTCATTTCACGCGCCTTCCTGGCGGCCTCGCGCGCACGGGCAGCATCTACAATTTTTCCGCAGATAATTTTCGCGTCAATCGGGTTTTCCAGCAGAAACTCGCTCAATTTCTGACTGACTATCTCCGACACCACTGGTTGCACTTCGGATGACACCAACTTGTCCTTGGTTTGGGACGAAAACTTGGGTTCGGGTATTTTTACCGAAAGCACGCAAGTCAAACCTTCGCGCATGTCGTCACCGCCGGTTTCTACCTTGGCCTTTTTCGCCTGTTCACTGTGCTCGATATACTGGTTAAGCGTACGCGTCATCGCGGTACGCAGGCCGGTCAGATGGCTGCCACCGTCTCGTTGGGGAATATTGTTGGTAAAACATTGCACGGTTTCCGCATAGGAATCATTCCATTGCATGGAAACCTCTACAATCATGCCGTCCTTTTCACCCACCGCATGGAAAATATGCGGGTGCAGTACGCTCTTGGAGCGGTTCATGTACTGTACAAAACCCATCACGCCACCCGAGAAGGCAAAGCTCTCGCTTTTCCCATCACGTTGATCAATGAGCTCGATTTTGACCCCATTGTTGAGGAACGATAACTCACGAATTCGTTTGGCGAGAATGTCGTAGTGATACTCGACCAATCCAAATGTTGCTATCGATGCCATAAAATGCACTTCGGTACCATGACGCTCTGACGGACCCACCTCTACCAGTGGAGCAACGGCTACGCCATGATGAAACTCCATCTGGTGCGCCTTGCCATTACGCCAGATGCGCAACTTAAGCCAGTCGGATAGTGCGTTAACGACGGAAACACCTACGCCATGCAACCCACCTGATACCTTGTAGGAATTCTGGTCAAATTTCCCACCCGCATGCAATTCCGTCATTACTATTTCAGCCGCGGATCGCTTGAATTCGTCATCCTGCTTAATGTCTGTGGGAATGCCGCGCCCATTGTCCGCCACAGAAACAGAATTATCCGTATGGATAATGACTTTGATGTCATCACAATACCCGCCCAACGCTTCGTCGATAGCGTTATCAAGCACTTCAAACACCATGTGATGCAACCCCGCCCCATCAGAAGTGTCACCGATATACATTCCCGGGCGTTTACGTACTGCATCCAATCCTTTCAGAATTTTGATGCTGCTGGAATCATACTCATTGCTCATGACGGGTACTTTCTTTGCGTTGGTCGGTGTTTCACGTGGAACATCAACATTAAATGCGCATTGGCATTACGACATATTTAAAACTGGCATCATCGGGTTGTACCAGCAACATGCTGCTGTTTGCGTCTCCAAACAGGCATTGAACAGCGTCGCAAGACAAATTATTCAACGCATCCAGCAAATAGGAAACATTGAAACCGATGTCTATAGCCGCACCCTGATATTCTACCTCCAACTCTTCTTGTGCCTCTTCCTGCTCATTGTTATTACAGATAATGCGTAATTCGTTTGGATTTAATACCAAGCGTACGCCCCTGAATTTTTCGTTGGAGAGAATAGCTACTCGTTGTAACGCCTGCAATAGCGCAACTCTCGATACTTTAAGCACATTCGTGTGATTGTTTGGAATCACGCGGTTGTAATCTGGAAATTTTCCTTCGATTACTTTGGAAACCAGTTCTATGCGAGCAAAACTGAATGCCACCTGATTTTTACGGACTTCTATGTGAATCTGATCATCACTATCCGCTAACTGTTTGCCTAATTCCTGCACAGTTTTGCGTGGAACGATAATCTCCTGTGGTGGGCTTTCTTGCTCCATTTCTGCGGAAGCAAAGCTCAAGCGATGGCCATCCGTGGCAATCACCATAATTTTTTTTCCATTTAAAACCAGCAACATACCATTCAGATAATAACGAATATCCTGTTGTGCCATCGCATACTGAACTCTGGAGATCAGATGTTTTAGTGTTTTTTGAGGAAGGCTGGCGCGGCTTTCCGTTTCGCCGCTTGATTCAATTACCGGAAAATCTGCGGCAGGCAACGTTTGCAAATTAAATCGGCTCTTGCCGGCCTTGATTTGTATTTGTCCTTCATTGACCTCAAGACGAAGATTGGCTTTGTCTGGAAGCGCACGACAAATGTCCAGAAGCTTCTTTGCCGATACGGTAATAGCAAAACTGTCTTCGGTTGCGCTTGCCTGGGTAGAAGTACGTATCTGGATTTCCAGGTCTGTGGCAGTCATGGCCAACACGCCCGCATTTTTTTCAATTAAAACATTCGACAGTATGGGGAGAGTATGCCGTTTTTCCACTACGCCAGTCACCGTCTGTAGGGGAAAAAGCAAAGTATCACGTTCTGCTTCTAGTAATAACATATATAACCTTAATAGTAATAGTTAAGGATCGCGTACATTCTGTATAAGATCGATTTATATTGTTCTATCAATAAGATAGCCAATTATTTAAGGGGCAGTTAAGCCCAGTATGACACACGGACAAATTGTGGATAAGTTTTCCCATGAGCTTATCTATCGACTTATTCACAATGTGTTCACAACTTGCCCACTAGCTTGTTAACACCTGCAACAGCAATGCATATTCCCTGCTCATAGCAGCATCTTGTTCCTTGAGTTCTACAATTTTACGGCACGCATGCAAAACCGTGGTGTGATCACGCCCGCCAAAGGCGTCTCCAATATCCGGGAGACTAAGCGAAGTCAATTCTTTGGCCAGGGACATTGCCATTTGACGGGGCCGAACCAAGGACCGGGTACGTTTTTTAGAATACATTTCCACTACTTTAATTTTGTAGAAATCCGCCACGGTTTTCTGGATATTTTCGATAGATACCTGACGACTTTGCACAGCCAGCAAGTCTTTTAATGACTCTTTTACCAAATCCAAAGAGATGCCACGGGCCGAAAAACGGGCATAGGCGAACACCCGTTTAAGTGCGCCTTCCAATTCGCGCACATTTGAACGGACTTGCTTGGCTATAAAAAACGCAATATTTTCTTCAAGCACAACCCTTTCGGCCAAGGCTTTCTTAAGAAGGATTGCCACCCGCATTTCCAGCTCCGGAGGTTCGATTGCAACGGTCAAACCCCAGCCAAATCTGGATTTCAGACGATCTTCCATACCAGCGATTTCTTTGGGGTAGGTGTCACAGGTAATAATGACCTGTTTGCGTGCTTCGATGAGTGCGTTGAATGCGTAGAAAAACTCCTCCTGCGTCCGACCTTTGCC
>JANMKH010000366.1:0-5572 GCA_031371965.1 Sulfuriferula sp. | reverse complement strand
ATCGAAGATTTTGATCTTGCATTGTCTCCGCTTCCCGGTGCGGCGCCGGTGTGGCACGGCGATGTGGATGCCGCAGCATGGCGCCAGGTCTGCCAGCAGGTGCATGACAAGGGCGGGCGTCTGGTCGCGCTGTGGGGAAGCGATCGACGCGAACTGCAGCGTGGTTTTGTCGTGCACGCGGCGTTGGTCATCCGTTCCGGGCTGGTGTGGTTGACGCTGTCCGCCGACCATGAAGCGTATCCTGGCATTGACGATATTTTCCCGGTGGCGAGCCGCATGCAGCGCGCGCTCGGCGACTTGCTCGGCATTTATCCGCACAACCCGCAGGATGCGCGTCCGTGGCTGCGGCACAGCGCCTGGCCAGCAGACCAGTATCCGTTGCGCAAGGATTTCGATGGCAGCACCGCGCACCCTGCCACAGTGCAGGATTACCCGTTCGTCACCGTGGAAGGCGACGGCGTGCACGAGATTGCAGTCGGGCCTGTGCACGCCGGGACGATTGAGCCTGGCCATTTCCGCTTTTCGGTGATAGGCGAAAAAATCCTGCGCCTGGAGCCGCGCCTGGGCTACACCCACAAGGGCGTAGAGAAGCTTTTCGAGGCGATGACGCTGGAGAGCGGGGCGCGGCTCGCGGGGCGGATCAGTGGCGATTCCACCGTCGCCTACGCATGGGCCTACGCGATGGCGGCGGAAAGCGCAGTGGATAGGACGCCGCCCGAGCGGGCACTGTGGCTGCGTGCCCTGCTGCTGGAACGCGAGCGGCTGGCCAACCACTTGGGAGACCTGGGCGCACTGGGCAACGATGCCGGTCTGGCCTTTGGCCTGGCGCAGTTCTCCTGTCTCAAGGAAGACCTGCTGCGCAGCAACGCGGCGCTGTTCGGACACCGCTATCTGATGGACAGCATTGTGCCTGGTGGCGTGATAAGTGATCTGGATGAAAGCGGTAGCGCTCGACTGATGGCTGAGCTCGACGTGCTCGGCCAGACCGTCAGCCGTTTGCACAACATCTACGACGACCACGCGGGGCTGCAGGATCGCTTTATCGGGGACGGCCGGGTTACCCCGGAACTGGCCGTCGGCCTCGGGCTGTGCGGACTGGCAGGACGCGCGAGCGCCCAAGCCTGGGATCTGCGTGCCCAGTTTCCGACGGCGCCTTATGACAGGCTGGATGTGCAGATGGCGACGCACCGCAACGGCGATGTCGCGGCTCGGGTGACGGTTCGCTTTGACGAGGTGAACGAGGCAATACGCCTTTGCCGTCTGATTTTGAAAGGGCTGCCGGGCGGCGCAATTTTTACGGCGTTGCCAAAAGCCCCCGACAACGCGATTGGTGTGGGCTGGGTGGAAGGCTGGCGCGGCGAGGTTTTTGTTGCGCTCGAAACGGCAGCGGACAATCGCATCCGCCGCCTGCATCCGCATGATCCGTCGTGGCAGAACTGGCCGCTGATCGAGCACGCGGTGCTGGGCAATATCGTTCCGGATTTTCCGCTGATCAATAAATCGTTCAACTTGAGTTATAGCGGGCACGATTTATGAGGAATCATGCACAAGATCATTAGACAGATACTACGGTCGGGCATAAAAACCGAGACGCCGCCGGAGATTAACGACGTATTGCGCTGCACTGCCCAACGCTTGCAGGATGAAATCCTCAGGCGCTTCGGCGGCGCGCTGGCGATTCGTCACGTGGATGCCGGTTCGTGCAACGGCTGCGAACTCGAAATCCACGCCCTCAGCAACCCGTATTACAACCTGGAAGGGCTCGGCATTCATTTTGTCGCCAGCCCGCGGCATGCAGACATGCTGCTCGTCACCGGCCCGGTTTCGCGGCATATGGAAACGGCCCTGCAGCGCACCTATACAGCCATGCCGGAGCCGAAACTGGTGGTGGCAATCGGCGATTGCGGCTGTACCGGGGGGGTATTCGGAGAAAGTTATGCGAGTTGCGGGCGCGTGTCTAACGTGATCCCGGTGGATATTGCTGTCCCAGGTTGTCCGCCCAGCCCTTTTGCGCTCATGCAAGGCATCCTGACGGGGATCAGCAATGCGCAGGAGCTAGCCAAGTAGACTGACAAGGAATATCCGCTAACCAGACCACCCGCGTGTCGATTTGCAGACCCTAACTGGAGCCGATCAGAATTCGTTCTGCAGTTTTTTGTAACCCTTCACCAGGTTGATGTTGGTCTGCGCCACGTCTTCGGAGAAGTCTTCTTCGCGGAACCCGACTTGTTCGATTTTGCTCAGATCAGAATCGGCATGGATGTTGGTGGTGGAGGGGATGTGGAAACCGTCCGGCAGTTCGCAGCCTTCCACCACCGAATTGTGGCGCACCACGCAGCGCTTGCCCACCACACAGTTGAACAGTACCGAGTTGAAGCCAATGAACACATTGTCGCCGACCACGCACGGGCCATGCACGATGGAGCGGTGAGCGATGGAGGTATGCTCGCCGATCTGTACCCGCGCACCGGATTTGGAGTGGATCACCACACCATCCTGGATATTGGAGTTGGCGCCGATGATGATCGGTTCCATGCCACCGCGCTCATCCACCTCGTCCGCGCGGATCACCACGTAAGGGCCGATAAACACGTTTTCGCCGATGAACACCTTGCCGCAAATAATCGCGGTGGGGTCGACAAACGCGGATTCATGAATGACTGGCAGGTCGCCGCTGGGGTTTTTACGGATCATGGGTTGGGCACTCTAATTAAACAAAAATTAAATTTTACGGGCATCATTCAACAAGATAAAACTCGACGCAACAACATTCCCATATTCGACAGTGCTGTTAGACAAGATATTGATTTTACAGCTAGGATTTAGCCAGTTTTTAAACCTGAATAATGGATAAACAGGGAGATGGGCATGTCAGGTAGCGGGCATCAATGGGGAAAAACCATCGTTTGGGGCAGTCTGTCGGCGTTGTGCTACGCAGCCCTGTATCACTATGCAGATGAATTCATCCGGCTGGCGCATACCACAGTAGACGCGTGTGCCGTGGTGACTGGGGGCAAGACCGTCTACCTAATCAAACCCAACGCACTTGAATGCGCTGCACGCGGGGGGCAGATGATCGTCGGCAATCTGTGGCATGTGTGGGCTCCGATTGCCGTGGCGCTGGCGATTTCCTACGTGCATGGCACCTTCACCGGGAGCTTCTGGGAATCGCTCGGGTTCACCGCCGCCAAAAAATAACCAGGAAAATACAACATGGAAGCAATTGAGTTTATTGATCTGAATCTGACCAACGCCATCCTGTTGATACTGATTGGTTTTGTCGGCGGCATGGTGTCCGGATTCATTGGCTCGGGCGGTGCGTTTGTGCTGACGCCGGCGATGATGACGCTGGGCGCACCGGGTATTGTTGCGGTGGCATCCAATATTTGCCACAAGTTTCCCAAGGCATTGGTCGGGGCGATCAAGCGTAACAAATATGGCCAGGTGGACGTCAAGCTCGGGCTGGTGCTGGGACTGTTCGCCGAGGGTGGGATGCTGTACGGCAAGCACATCATGACCGACATTAAGGCGCAATTTGGGTCGGTAGGTACGGATCTCTATGTGTCGGCGATATTTATCGTGGTCTTGTCGGTCGTCGGTGGGTTCGTGCTACGCGATTACTTCAAGCTTAAGCAATCCGGCAATTCTGAAACGCATACGTTGACACCCATCGCACGCTGGATACATTCAGTGCATATCCCCGGCACCATGGTCTATTCACGCGGTGCAGATGCCCATATATCTGCGCTGTTTCTAGCGCCGGTCGGATTCGCCACCGGCATGCTGGCGTCGACCATTGCAGTGGGTGGTTTTATTGGCGTGCCGGCGATGATCTACCTGTTTGGCTTGCCCGCCATCATGGCCTCGGCCACCGAGCTGGTGATTGCCTTTGTAATGGGATTGGGCGGCACGGTTTTTTACGCCATGCACGGTGTGGTGGATATCCGCCTGGCAATGTTGATACTTTTTGGCTCGCTGTTCGGTATCCAGATCGGCGCCATTGGTACGACCTACGTCAAGGATCAACAAGTCAAACTGGTGATGGCAGTCATCATGCTCACCGTGCTGTTTTCGCGCTTCTTTTATGTACCTGGTTATCTGGGCAAGCTGGGTATGATGACGCCATTGCCTGAGGCGACCGGTAAACTGCTCAAAATGATAGGCGATGGCGTACTGGCACTGGCGCTGATTCTGGGTGCGACCATTGTGCTGGTATCGTTATACAAAGGGATGAAGGCGCACCGACGCCAGCATGAAACGCTGGCTGAAAAGGACGGCATGGAGGAGTAAGCGCACGGTGGAGGCACAAAAAAGGCGACCCTGCGCCGCCTTTTTTGTCAGTGTTTTAGCGCGGTTCGCCGTTTGGCAGAGCTACGTGGCACTGCGGGAAAATTCGCGCTTTGCAGTTGCGGCAGATTTCGCTGTCTAGTGTGGGATAAATTGTATCAATCGGGCGCGCCTTGGGCGGGAAAATTACGTCTTTACCGATGGCGTCCAGATAATGACCTTTTTCCAGCAGGGCGTGAACCCCCGGCTGCATGCGGTAAAAATACAGGCCGCCGCCCATTTTCTTGCGGCGTTTGGCCTCTTGCACCAGCATTTCGGCACCTGCCACGTCGACAAAATTCATGCCGCCCGCCGCCAGTAACACGCTCTTCTGCTGGGGATTGAATTCGTCAATCTGTTGCAGGGTCTGCTGCACGTGGTTGACGGCGCCGAAAAATATCGAGCCATGCAGGCGCAACATCTTGAGTTGCGGACACTCTGGATGGCCGTCTACCGGGACATAGTAATAGCTGGCTGGATCCGGATCAGGCACCACCGATATGATGGCCGGGCGCGAGGTGCGGTACAGATAGAGCATCAGCGATAACATGATGCCGAAGAAAATGCCTTTTTCCAGATCGATCAGCGTACCGATGATCGTCACCGCCAGCACCGCCGTTTCCTGTTTGCTGGTATGGAAAATGGAATGGATATGGTGGAAGTCAATCAGCGCCCATGCCACCAGGAACAGAATCCCCGCCATCGCGGCGGTGGGCAGGTAGGCGGCGAGTGACGCCACCAGCATCAAAATCAGGATCAGGAACAGTGCGGAATACACCGCAGCCAACGGGGTTCTGGCGCCTGCGGCATAGTTCACGCCACTGCGATTGAACGAGCCACTGGAAGCGTAGCTGGAAAAGAAACTGCCGAAAATATTGGATAAGCCCTGGCCGATGAATTCCTGGTTGCCGTCGATGCGTTGCTCGGATTTCACCGCGATGGCGCGCGAGATCGATACCGCTTCAGTCAGCGCCAGCATGGTCACAATCAGCGCCGGGAAAATCACCTGGCTGATGGCGGTGAGCGAAAAATCCGGCAGGGTGAACGGTGGCAGGTGGGCAGCCAGCGCGCCGACGGTCTTGATGTGGGTGGCTTCGGCACCGCCTGCCAGGTTGTTGATGATGAGGGCGGCCACGCTACCCACCACCATGGCAATAATCATGTACAGCTTGGGCATCAGTTTGCGCGCCACGATGCCGGTGAGCAGGGTGATGATACCTACAGCGGTGACATAAGGATTGATTTT
>JANMKH010000363.1:0-9811 GCA_031371965.1 Sulfuriferula sp. | reverse complement strand
GGGCGCAACACTTTGACGCGAAAGATTCAAGACCTGGGTCTGGAAAGCAAAGATGCGCCTGTTGAATAATGCGGCTAAAAATTCATGGTATGTCACGTATTCGGCTTCGGCCATAGCGCCACCGATAAGTAAACGCGCTAACGTGCGCTCTACGTGAATTGGCGAGTAACGGTTAATGAACACGCATGTAAACTGCATACAGTTGCTGCGCAATATGACTTGCTATCGTGATGATCGCCAAAAATTGCGCGCAAATTGTTTAAATGCTTTTACCCCATATTCGCATAAGTAGAGCCTGGAAAGAAGGATAAACAACCCTATTCCCATGCGCGCTGAGATGGTCACCATCGAAGAAAAGCGGCTTGTTCGTCTTATCGAATGCAGTGCATCTATCATTCGGACATAAAGCGGAAAAAGGATCCCACACAATTAGATTTGGTCGGTAGTTTTGTAGTTTGGCAATTGACTTCATAATTGGTTTACGATGCTCCAGCAACTCAGCGCGACTAATGGATAAGCCAGGTTGGCACACTGGATTTCCTCTGTTGTACCAATCTGAACAGCGAAATGGAGGAGCACGTAGAATTGGTTTAGGCGCATCTATTATAATATTCAGACCTGAACCATCGAGGCTGGTTAATATGTGCTTAGCGTCTTCTAAAGCGAGGTTACGATCTTGTATGGCCTTAACACTGTCCTGAGATTCCTTCACTTTTTCGGCAGGGAAAATGGCCCATTCATCGCCATACCTGTTCATGCGCAGAGAAGCAAAAAACAAAACATCTCCAGGTTTAGCGAACTTGGAAATATCCGCCAGACTGGAACTAACAAATTTTTCACATTCAGTTCCAGGAACGGTCGGGCTAATCATATTCATGACTCCGCACCCTCCTTTTGAATAAACCCACACTTCAATTCCGAGCTTCTCTGTTAGCATATTCGACATAGTGGCATATGCGCCGGCATGGGAATCGCCGAGGATAAAAACTTTATGTTTAATGGTTGGTACAGATGTGCAGTTAGCACTGTAAAAAACATTAATATCTAGCCCGTGCCGTGATATAGATTTGTTATCTGCATTACAGATTTTTGGATCGTTCGATGCAGTATTCGAAGGCCAAGGTTCGGGATACCAAGTTTCACTATCACGCGTAACACTAAGACTGATTTGTTGTTGATGGTTGAAAAATGCACGGGCAAGTACCAACGACATCCCGACGATGACACATGCTGAAAGAACGATAATTATTTGTGGTCGAGAACGAACATATTGATTCCGTCTAATAGGCGTCTCTACCCAGATGAAGGATAGGTATGCAAGCAGAAACGTGACAACAACAGCCAATATCTTGTGAACCGCACCGTCCAAGCCTATCGTCCATCGAAACAAAACATAAACGGGCCAATGCCATAAATATAATGAATATGAAAGTTTACCCACCCAGGTCATTAAGGGATTGTCTAGTAGCCTCGTTATAAAAGTTCCAGATGCAGGAGGGGAGGACACTCCGGCAATCATTAACGCGGACCCGGTGACTGATAAAATGGCCCATGGAAAAGGAAACGAATTGGGATTGGAAAAAGTAAATGCGAGGGCGATTAACAGCGTTCCGAGCATTAGCGCGCTGAGGGTCATTGATTTTGTAGAAAATGTGCCGAACCCTTTGCTTTGCAATTGAAACAGACCGGCACCACATGCCAGTTCCCAGAATCTACTTGGCAGCAAATAGAATGCACTTTGTGGGTTAGTAGCGGTTGCTTTTGCAGAATATACAAGTGAAACAATCAAAAAAATAATAACCAAGCTGGATCCCAATAAATCACGAACCTTACTTTTATCTTTCGTAATTAACCATGCATAAAATAGAAGGGGAAAAATCAAATAGAATTGTTCTTCTATTGCTAGCGACCATGTATGAATGAACGGATTAAAGTCGACTCGCGGAGAAAAATAACCGTCGCTCGAATAAATTAACCCAAAATTACTTAGGCCTAAAAAAGCTGTAAGAGCAGTAATCTTGTTAGTATTGCTTAACCATGAAGTCGGCACAAATAAGTTGGTCACGAAACTTACTATTAGTAAACAGACAACCAATGCGGGAATAATACGGAGAATACGCCGTGCATAAAATCCAAGTATAAAGTGACCAAAGGACTTCCGCAGATCACGGGAAAGAGAAGTGCTTACGACATATCCTGATATAACAAAAAATATATCGACGCCAGAAAACCCGCCAGGCAATAATGAAGGACTCAAATGGTAGAGCATGACAGCTACGACAGCGAGTGCACGTAAGCCATCTATGCCTGGAATGTAGTTTTGACTACCGGGTATATGACGAAGCCCCTTTGTTATATTTGTGAGCTGCGGGTGTTGATCTGTATTATGCAATGTCATACGGTTCACCCAGAAATAGATGACAAATACTAAGCCAACAAATAAAATTCTTAAGCAAAAATCTTGCCTAATATTAATATGGCTGCGATTTAACAGTACCGCTGCATACCCTGAAACATATCCGCTATAAATATTTCAGGAAATACGGCTCAGCGCATCGGGTTTGAGCACGACGACAGTTTCAGCATTGACCTGGATCAAGCCTTCGTCACGTAGCTTGGACAGGATGCGCGACAGCGTCTCTGGCTGAATACCGAGTAGCGAGGCGATGGTTTGCTTGGATGCCGGCAGTCGAATCGTGCGGGTATCAGCACTTTTTTGCGCCGGTTGCGCCAGCAGGTACTGAGCAAAGCGTTGCACGCCGGTTTGCAGCGTGAGGCGATCGATTTCCGTCACCAGGCCGTGCACGCGTCGACTCATTGCAGCCAGCAGCGCCAGACATAAATCCGTATTGCCGCGCAGCAGACCCAGAAAAAAACCGGCGTCGAAGGCAATCAACCGCGTCGGCTCCAGAGCCGCAGCGTGGACTGGGTAGCGCCCGCCCATGAACATCACCGCCTCGGCGAACAGATGCTCGCGCCCGATCAGTTCCATGACGTGTTCCTGCCCATCTTCCGCAAGCAGAAACAGCTTCATTGTTCCCGTTTTGACCAGATAAAACCGGTTGCCCGGATCATTTTTTGCGAACAGCGGTGCGCCGGCGTCCAGCTCGCGCCAGCACGCACGCTCCGCGATTTGCGCAAGCAGCGCCCGATCCAGGTCGCGGAACAGGTAAGCGAGGCGGAAATCCTTGATATCGGGTGTAGTCGGCATGGGCGTTTGATCTAGATCAAGGTGTTAACAAAACAAACCGGTAGACTGGTGTCATAGTTGTTACTGGAGTTCCCTCATGCACAAGCGCAATCGCTGGTTTGTTACCATTTCTCTCATTTACGGCCTGCTGGGCGGGCTGGTTGCACTCACCTGGCTTATCGCCCCAGGGCTGATCCCCGGTAACGTGGCGCGCATGCACGGCCACATCATGCTGCTCGGCTTCATCCTGATGATGATCTACGGCGTCGCCTTGCACGTGCTGCCGCGTTTTTCCGGTAATGCACTGTATTCCGAGCGCATGGCGAACTGGCAGCTCTATCTCGCCAACGCCGGATTGCCGCTCATGATAGTCGGTTGGCTCACCCTGCTCAATTGGCTGGTGCTGGCGGGCGGCGCAATTGCTTATTCCGCAATTGTGCTATTCGGCGTCAATATGCTGTTCACCGTCAAGCCCCATGGGCCCTGGAGATAAATCATGTCCGAACACCGTGGCTGCGAACTGCCGGAAGACCTCTACTACGATCTGGATTACGTCTGGGTGCGGCCGGAAGAAGACGGCACCTACACCATCGGCCTCACCGACCCGTCGCAGACCATGTCGGGCAAGGTCCAGTATGTATGGATCAAGGACGTCGGCACCCACCGCGAATGGAAAAAACCGATGGCGCGGCTGGAGTCGGGCAAGTGGGCGGGCGGCATCCCGGCGCCCTTCCCCGGCGTGATCGTGGCGCGCAACGAGACGGTACTGGCCAACCCCAACCTGATCAATATCGATCCCTACCACGACGCTTGGCTGGTGCGCATGAAGCCGGACGACCCGAGCACCGCATTGACGCATCTCACCACCGGCAGTGCCGCACAGGAAGCGCTCAAGGCGTGGATAGAGCGTTATGACGTGCAGTGCATGCGCTGCCAGGATTAGGAACAAACATGAAAGTCGAATTGCTGGTTTCGGAATGGTGCGCTGCCTGCCATCAGTCAGAAAAAATCTGGCGCGAGGTGGCCGAAGAAAAGGATATCGAATTTTCGGTGCTGGATATGGGCCAGCCCGAGGGGCGCGCCCTGGTGAGCCGGCTGCGCCTGAAAACCATCCCGGCGGTGGTGATCGACGGCGAATTGAAGGGCATCGGCGTGCAAACCTTTGCCGAAGCGCGTGCCTGGGTGGCGGCCGCACCCGCCAAGCAGAAAACCGATATGCAGCACGCTGGCCTCACGCTGTCGCTGGATAATCGCCTGTTCATGCTGGGGGCCATGGTCTATCTGATGCTGGGCGGGCTGGGACTGGCTATTAATGGCACTCTGCTGACCGACGGCCCGGCGCGCCCGGTGGCGCTGCATCTCGTCACGGTGGGCTTCATGCTGATGCTGATATATGGACTGGCCGCACACATGCTGCCGCGGTTTACCGGCAACCCTATCCTGATGGGCGTGTGGCCCTGGCTACAGATGGGTCTGGTGCATGCCGGGTTGCTGGCTTACAGTGCCGGTTTTCTGGTGGGGATTTACCCCGTGGTCATCGCCGGCGGTGCGCTGATCTGGCTGTCGCTGCTGGTTTTTACGGTGCGCATCTGGCCGGTGCTATGGCCCAAGCCACGCAACAACGGCATGGTCATCCCGCTACATATTCAACCGGGGGAGTAGCAGGCCATGCAACTTATGCCCAAACCAGCGCCAGGATTCGATGATCCGTTAGGCCTGCTGCGCGCCTGTCATGAACGCATCCTTGGCCATTGCGATACGCTGGAACGGCTGGTATCGCATCTGCGACAACACGGTGCGGATCAGGATGCGCAGCTGGCAGCGGCACGCATTCTGCGCTATTTCCAGGTCGGGGCACCGCTGCATCACGAAGATGAAGAGCGCGATCTGTTTCCGGTGCTGCGCGCCCATTTCGCTTTTCCGGCCATCCAGCATCGGGCGCTGGAAAACCTGGTGGCCCAGCATCGCGAACTGGACAAGCTATGGATACAGCTGGAGGCCGCTTTGCAGGTCATTTCCGGAGGTGCGCTTGCCGACCTCACTGTGCAGCCCTTCGTGGCCCTGACACGCGCGCATATCGCCGTGGAAGAGCGCGAAATCTTTCCGCTGGCCGAGCGTTATCTGGATGCGGACGCGTTGGCTGTATTGAGCCGCACCATGCAGGCGCGCCGGCAAACATAGCGGATGCTATCCGGCCAGTTCTGCCACCACCGGCGCATGGTCGGAGGGGCGTTCCAGCTTGCGTAGGTCCTTGTCCACGACGCATCCGGTACAGCTGGGCGCCAGGGTGTCGGAGAGCAGGATATGGTCAATGCGCAGCCCCATGTTGCGACGGAACGCCGCCATGCGGTAATCCCACCAGCTGAAGGTCTGTTCCGGCTGATCGAACAAGCGATAGCTGTCTTTCAGCCCCAGCGCCAGCAGTTCGCGCCAGGCCGCGCGCTCCGGTTCGGAGACCAGTACCGAGCCCGCCCATGCCGCCGGGTCGTGCACGTCACGGTCATCGGGGGCGATGTTGTAGTCGCCCAGCACGATCAGTTTCGGGTAGCGCGTCAGCTCGTCCCGGAGCAGCCGGGTAAGGGCCTGCAGCCAGGCCAGCTTGTATTGATACTTATCTGAATCCACGCTTTGACCATTGGGTACATACACGCAGATTACCCGAATGCCATCCACTGTGGCAGCAAGGACGCGTTGCTGCAGATCATCGTAACCTGTAATGCCTGCGGCCACGTCTAGCAAGGGTTGCTTACTGAGAATGGCTACCCCATTGTAGGTTTTTTGTCCTGCATACACGACCTGATACCCGGCGGCCGCGATTTCCGCGCACGGAAATTTTCCATCCTCCAGCTTGGTTTCCTGCAGGCATACCACGTCGGGCTGACGCGCAGCCAGCCAGTCGAGCAAATGCGGCAGACGAACCTTGAGGGAGTTGACGTTCCAGGTAGCTATTTTCATAAATGGCGCAAATTATTTGCCCTGGTCCGAACCACGCTTTTCCGAGGTTATTTTTTAGGCGCCGGTGTCTGGGATGGACCCGTGGCAGAAGCGGGATTGTTTACTGCTTTGTCGGGTGTCGCAGCATCGGTTTTGCGTTCGCGCAACGGCAGGTTCGACTTGGGATAGCCGCCCTCGTCCAGCGCCGTGTTCCAGCGATTGGGGTCGAAGCCTTTAACGTGTTGATCGCCAACCTTGAGCACCGGCACCTCCATCACGCCAACCAGCTTCATCAATTCGTCGGCGTCGGTTTTGTGATTCTGCGGATCTTTGGCGGCATAGGGAATACCACGCTTGTCGAGCAGCTTGCGCGCTTCGTCGCATAGCGCGCCACATTGGCCCGCATAGAGGACAACAGGGTTTTTCGCCACGGCCTGCTTGAGAGGGTAAGACGCCTGCCCGTCGATCACATTGCTGCGGATCGTGCGCTGTTCGGATTTTGCTGTGCCTGGTGGAGCCGGCTGGTCGCTATATTGAACCTGGCCGTTTTTATCCACCCAGCGATAAACCTGGCTGGCATAAACGCTGGTGGCGCACAGTAGCAAGACCATTGAAGCTGCAAGTTTACGCATTGCTTGTCCCCCTTATGTATTCAAACCATGCCGTTGTGGCGCAGCAAGGCGTCGATGGTCGGTTCGCGCCCACGGAAGGCTACAAAAGATTCCAGCGCCGGGCGCGAGCCGCCCACCCCGAGAATTTCGCTCCAGAAACGGTGGCCGACGCTTTCCGACAGCACGCCGTTTTCCTCGAACAGGCTGTAGGCGTCGGCGGACAGCACCTCCGCCCATTTGTAGCTATAGTAACCTGCCGCATAGCCGCCCGCGAAGATGTGCGAGAAGTTGTTGGGAAAGCGGTTGTAATTGGGCGGTATCAGCACCGCCACCTGCGCGCGGATTTCCTGCAGCAGTTGCAGCGCGGTCTTGCCGGTGGCGGGGTCGAAGTCGTCGTGCAGGCGCATATCGAATAATGAAAACTCGATCTGGCGCAAGGTCTGCAAGCCGCTCTGGAAATTCTTGGCGGCGGTCATTTTATCGAACAGTTCGCGTGGCAGCGGCGCCTTGCTGTCCACGTGCCGGGTCAAGTGTTTCAATACCTCCCATTCCCAGCAGAAATTTTCCATGAATTGTGACGGCAGCTCCACTGCGTCCCATTCCACGCCATTGATGCCGGACACGCCGAGGTCTTCGATTTTGGTCAGCAGGTGGTGCAGGCCGTGGCCGAATTCGTGGAACAGGGTAATCACTTCGTCGTGGGTGAACAACGCCGGTTTGCCGCCGACCGGCGCGGAGAAATTGCAGGTGAGATAGGCCACCGGGGTCTGGATGGCGTCGTTTTTGCGGCGTCGGGTCAGCGCGTCGTCCATCCACGCGCCGCCGCGTTTATGCTCGCGTGCGTACAAGTCCAGGTAGAACTGGCCGATCAGGCCGCCGCTGCGGTCGCGGATGTCGAAAAACTTCACATCCGGGTGCCAGGTTTCGGTCTGGGAAGGGCGGATGTCCAGGCCGTATAGCGTTTCCACCAGCTTGAACATGCCAGGCAGCACCTGGGTCTCCGGGAAATACTGCTTCACCTCCTGATCTGAAAACGCATAGCGCGCCACGCGCAGCTTTTCGCTGGCGTAGGTCGCGTCCCAGGCCTGCAAATCGGCCAGCCCCAGTTCGGCGCGGGCGAATTCGCGCAATTCGTCCATGTCGCGTTGGGCGTGGGGTTTGGCGCGGGCACCCAGCTCGCTCAGAAACTCTTTGACCTGTTGCGGCGTTTCCGCCATCTTGGTGGCCAGCGACTCTTCCGCATAACTGGCGAAGCCCAGCATGGTGGCGTCTTCGCGACGCAAGCTGACGATCTGGTTGATCAGATCGGTGTTGTCCAGGTCGGGCGTGCCGAACTCGGACGCGCGGGTGACGTAAGCCCGGTAAATCTGCTCGCGCAGCGCGCGATTGTCCGCGTACTGCATCACCGGCATGTAGGAAGGGGCATGCAGGGTGAGCTTCCAGCCTGGCTTGCCATCGCGCTCCGCCGCCTCGCGCGCTGCCTGTTTCACGTCGTCGGGCAGGCCGGAGAGCGTGGCCTCGTCATCGATGAACAGGCTGAACGCATTGGTAGCGTCGAGCAGGTTTTCCTCGAATTTGGCCGACAGCTTGGCCAGCGCTTCCTGAATCTCCAGAAAGCGTGGTTTCTGGTCTTCGGGCAACTCGGCGCCGCCCAGACGAAAACCGCGCAGTTCATTCTCGATGATTTTTTTCTGCGCCGGGTTCAGCGTCATATAGCCCGCGCTATCCTTGAGTGCCTTGAACTTGGCAAACAGCGCCAGATTCTGCGACATTTCAGCGTAATACTGAGTAAGTTTGGGCAGATTGGCGTTATACACCTCGCGCAACTCGGGGCTGTTCATCACGCTATTGAGATGCGATACCGGCCCCCATGCCCGCGACAGGTGCTCGTTGGCGTCCTCCATCGGCTGCACGAAAGTCTTCCAGGTCGGCGCCTCGGCAGCGTTGGCGAGCTGTTCTACCAGCGCCTTGTTCTCGGCCAGCAGCGCATCCACGGCGGGCGTGACGTGTTCGGGTTTGATTTGCGAAAAACGCGGCAGAGCGGAAAAATCGAGCAAAGGATTCATGGCGCAACCTGTAAGAAACTCAGCACAATATAATAACCGTTTTCAAATGCGAGATAACACTATGTCAGGACAGCTCCCAGCACAGAATGTTCAAGCCTTTCGCGGTGTGCTGCCGCGCGTTGGGCGCGGCAGCTGGATTCACGACAGCGCGCGCGTCATTGGCGACGTCGTCCTCGGCGACAACGTCTCGATATGGTGCAGCGCCGTCATCCGCGGCGACGTGAACAGCATCCGCATCGGGGCCGGCACCAACATCCAGGACAACAGCGTCCTGCACGTCTCGCACAAGACCGAGCGCGACCCCATGGGCGGACCGCTGGTGATCGGCGCCAATGTCACCGTCGGCCACAGCGTCATCCTGCATGGCTGCACGATAGGCGATGAATGCCTGATCGGCATGGGCTCCATCGTCATGGACAAAGTGATGATCGAGCCGCGCGTGCTGCTGGGCGCGGGAAGTCTGGTGCCGGAGGGCAAGGTGCTGGCAAGCGGCCACCTGTATATTGGGCGCCCCGCCAAACTGGTGCGGCCGCTAACCGGTGAGGAACTGGCCTACTTCAGCTACTCTGCGGAACATTACATGAAGCTGGCGCGGGATTATCAGCAAGGCTGACATTGCGGCGTGCCTGGCGCCTCAGGTCATATTCAGGTTTGCGGAATTTCGATTTTGACTTCGAGCACCTCGAGATTGTCCTGGCGCTCCAGACTGACCTTGATATCGTCGGCGCCGATCTTCACGTATTTGGAAATCACTGCCACCAGTTCCTTTTGCAGCGCCGGCAGATAATCGGCGGGTGCATGTCCGCCGGCACGTTCGTGCGCGATGATCAGTTGCAGGCGCTCTTTGGCGACCGACGCGGTTTTCTTTTTTTCCCCAAGCAGGAACGAGAGTATTGACATCATGATTACCCCCTTATTTGTTGCCGAAGAGGCGTTTGAGCAAGCCCGGCTTCTGGTAGTCGGTAAAGCGTAACGGCTTGTCTTCACCGAGGAAGCGGGCAACCACGTCC
>JANMKH010000342.1:0-6821 GCA_031371965.1 Sulfuriferula sp. | reverse complement strand
TGCTTGCTTCACCTATGTGTGCCCAGACGGGCAGGTCAAGGTCCGAGGTTCCAGGCCAGACTTAACCCGGATGTTTCTACATTGGGAGTAAAGCGGGCACACCTGACTTTGCGCCAACACGCGGCCTCGCTACGGTTGTCTGGAGCCTGCCGAATACGGTATAGTGCGCGCCCGTCGCGCCGCCAAGGCGTAATTCACCCAGAACCGCTCAGGCTCCCGAACCGCAGTGAAAGCACGGGCATCTCTGGAGAGCGGCGCGCCAAAACACACGGCCAGCGCCCACCGAAGGGGCACACAGTGTTTTACTCACGCCGTAATCCCTCAGGTAAACAGGACAAGGGGGTGACGATTGAATCCGCGCTTTGAATGCGCTCCGAGGCCTAGATAAGATGCACGCCCCCTCACAATTCTTTCCACTGTCGTGCTACTTAGCGAGACCCCATGTTTGTGTTTTCGGTTGCCGAAGCCGTCATGGCCATACGCCCCACTGTCCAGCAGCATCGAGTTGGTGGCCTGCGTCAGGCGATACCGGGCATCATGGCTATAGCTGTTATTGCCGTGCTCGGTATGTTCGCTGAGGAGGTTATCCACCTTGTCATAGGCATACTGTTGGTTCAGCATCACACCTTGGATGAATTTCACCGCAATCGCCGTCACCCGCATCAGCGGGTCATAGCTCATCTACCGGGTCGCCGCACCCTACAGCGTGATCTTGGTCGGCACCATATTTTTTATCGTTTCTGACCCTGATGAAGATTTGACGCCAACATGAAGATGCGTATGATTGTACGCATCTTGTTCATCTGAATTGATACGCCATGCAAACCTATTACAACTCGACAGCTAAAAAAGGTCGCCTATCATTGTCGATCAATCAAGACCTACTGGATCGCCTTGAACCCTACAAGCAGCAGCTTAATTTTTCAGCGCAAGCTGAGCAATTGCTTGCCCGGATGCTCGAGGAACTTGAGAACCGCGCCTGGGTGGAACGCAACGCCGAAGCGTTGGCTAGGCATGGAATGGATATATCCATTACAGGGTTGGCGGGTGCCGAGTTTGATCGGATCTAAGCCTTGGCACAATTTGACATCTATCCCAATCCAGGCGCAAGGAAGGCTGAGATACCTTATCTCGTCGCTGTTCAGAACGACCATATCACCAGCAAAACGGGCGCAACTGTTGTAATTCCGTTACGTGCCAATGCGCAGCCTGTAGACATCATGGCGCCGCTGGTTGAAGTATCCGGACAGGGACAGTTTGTTTTATCGACCGATGAAATTTTCGCGATTGATACTGCCAGACTCAAAGCCCCGTGCGCCATACTGAGCAGGGTTGATCGTGTAAAAATCAAACCCGCAATGGACAAAGTAATTGGCGAATACTGATCGACTCTTTAAGCAGGTGCTATTTGGGAGCATCACTGGACTGGCATGGGCAAGCGGACATTATTGCTTTGCACCACCTGACCACGCCGCAGTTGTTCGAAGTCGGATGAATGCGATATAGTGCCGCCTTGTCCGCAGTAACTGCGGGAGAGTGCGCGCCCGTCGCGCCGCCGAAGGCGTAATTCACCCAGAACCGCTCAGGCACCCGAACCGCATTCAACAGGACATCTCTGGAGAGCGGCGCGCCAAAACACACGGCCAGCGCCCACCGAAGGGGCACACGGTGTTTCACTCACATCGTAATCTCTCAGGTAAACAGGACAGGGGGGTGACGATTGAATCCGCATAGTTTGTATGCATTCAGTCGCCACCCCTTTATTTATTTGCCGAGCCCATGACACCAGACACCCTTACCATCCAGCCTGAACGAGTTCCCAATGCCGCGCGCATGCCGATCTGGATCCGCCAGAACCTTGGCAGCGATGCCCTCTACGGCAAAACCGGCGAGGCGGTGCATGGCAACCGCCTGCATACCGTCTGCGAGGAAGCGCGCTGCCCGAATCGCGGCGAATGCTGGAGCCGCGGCACCGCCACCTTCATGCTGCTGGGCGATACCTGCACTCGCGCCTGCGGTTTTTGCTCGGTGAAAACCGGCAAACCCGCCTGGTTCGATGCCGATGAACCGCGCCGCGTGGCGGAGGCGGTGATGGCGTTGCGGCTGCAATACATCGTACTCACCTCGGTCAACCGCGATGACCTGGCCGATGGCGGCGCCGCGATTTTTGCCGAAACCTTGAAGCAACTGCGCTGGCGCGATGCGCAGATCGGCGTGGAATATCTGACCCCGGATTTCCGCGCCTGTCAGGACGAGGCAGTCGCCGCCATCTCTAGCACATTGGCGGACCTACCTGAAGGCGCGCGCCGCGATCTGGTGTGGGGGCATAACGTGGAAACCGTACCGCGCCTGTATAAAACGGCGCGCAAAGGTTCCCAATACGCGCGCTCACTCACGCTGCTGAACAAGGCCGCGCAGCAACCCGGCGTGGAAGCCAAATCCGCGCTGATGCTGGGGCTGGGCGAAACCCGCGCGGAAGTGCTGGAAGTGCTGCGTGATTTACGCGCCGCTGGCGTAACACGGGTGTCACTGGGTCAATACCTGCGCCCGTCACTGGATCATCTGCCGGTAGTCGAATATATCCATCCCGACATGTTTGCCGAATATGAAAACGCTGCGCGTGCGTTGGGCTTTGCCTGGGTCAAGGCTGGCCCCCTGGTGCGTAGCAGCTATTACGCCGAACAACAACAAGGACTCAGTCATGCTTAAACAAACCCCGCTCAACGCCGCGCACCGCACCATGGGCGCCAAAATGGTGGATTTCGGCGGCTGGGACATGCCGGTCAACTACGGCTCACAGATTGAGGAGCACCATCAGGTGCGCACCGATGCCGGCATGTTCGACGTGTGCCACATGCTGGTGGTGGATGTAAAAGGCGCCAACGTGCGCGGCTTCCTGCGCAAACTGGTCGCCAACAACGTGGGCAAGCTCAAGCTGCCGGGCAAGGCGCTGTACTCATGCATGCTGAACCCTGAGGGCGGCGTGATCGATGACCTCATCATTTATTTCCTGGCGGAGGACTGGTTCCGCATCGTGGTCAATGCCGGTACCGCAGAAAAGGATGTGGCATGGATGCAAAAACAGGCAGAGGGCCGTGGCCTGTCCATCACGCCGCGCCGAGATCTCGCGATGATCGCGGTGCAGGGGCCCAATGCCCGTGCCCGTGTGTGGGCGGCGATTCCCGGGGCACAGGCTGAGACCGAAGCGATGAAACCTTTTAACGCGGCAGAATTAAAGCAATACTTCATTGCCCGCACCGGCTATACCGGCGAGGATGGGTTCGAGATAATCCTGCCGGCGACCGAGGCTGAGGCTTTCTGGCACTTGCTTGCCAAACTCGGCGTCAAGCCGATTGGCCTGGGTGCACGCGACACGTTACGCCTGGAAGCGGGCATGAATCTGTATGGACAGGATATGAGCGAAACCACCAATCCGCTGGAATCCGGCCTGGCGTGGACGGTTGATCTGCAAAGCGAGCGCGACTTCATCGGAAAATCCGCGCTGCAAACGCGCGACATCAATCAACAGTTGGTGGGTCTGGTGTTACTGGATAAAGGCGTGCTGCGCGCGCACCAGCAAGTCCATACCCAACACGGCGGCGGCGAAATCACCAGCGGCAGTTTCTCACCCACGCTGCAGCAATCCATCGCGCTGGCGCGTATCCCGCTGGGTATCGCGCCGGGCGAGGAAGTCGAAGTAGAAATCCGCGACAAAAAACTCAAGGCGAAGGTAGTCAGCTACCCTTTCGTCCGTAATGGTAAATCTTTGGTTTAAATTTCCGCCACCGAGAACACCGAGCTAAAACACTAGCCTCAATCTCTGTGTACTCTGTGAACTCTGTGGCTAACGCACTTGAATCAATCAGGAGTCTAAAATGAGCATTCCCGCCGATCTGAAATACACCAAATCCCATGAATGGGCCAAACTCAATGCCGACGGCACGGTAACCGTCGGTATCACCAGTCATGCCCAGGACTTGCTGGGCGACATGGTGTTTGTGGAAAACCCTACGGTGGGCCGCAAACTTGCTGCGGGCGAAGAATGCGCGGTAGTGGAATCAGTGAAAGCCGCATCCGACGTGTATGCACCGATCGCCGGTGAAGTGGTTGCCGCCAACGCCGAGGTCGAAGCCGCCCCGGAGTCGATCAACAAAGACGCACATGCTGCGTGGATGTTCACGCTCAAGCCGGATAATGCCGCCGACCTCGACAGCCTGCTCGACGCTGCCGCCTATCAGGCGCTGGTGGAATCCGAGGCGCATTAAAAAATCTGGCGCACTCAACCGAATCAGCAGGACACATCATGCCTTTCATCCCGCACACTGAACACGACATCCAGGCCATGCTGGCCGCGATCGGCGCGCCTTCCATCGACGCGCTATTCGACGAAATTCCCGCAGCATTGCGTAACGGCAAGCTCACCAAGGTACCCACCGCGCTGAGCGAAATGGAAATCAGCCGCCTGATGCAGGAACGCGCCGAGGCCGACGGCCGCTATCTCAACTTCATCGGGGCCGGCGCCTACGAGCACCACATTCCGGCAGCTGTTTGGCAGATCACCACGCGCGGCGAATTCTATTCGGCCTACACGCCGTACCAGGCAGAAGCTTCGCAAGGCACGCTGCAACTGATTTATGAATACCAGACCATGATGGCTTCGCTGACCGGTCTGGACGTGTCCAACGCCTCGCTCTACGACGGCGGCTCCGGCTTGGCGGAAGCGGTGCTGATGGCGGTGCGCGCGCACAAGGGTGCGGCACGCGTGTTGATGCCTAAGACCGTCGCCCCGGTGTATCGAGCGGTGGTGCGTGGCATCGTTAAAAACCAGCACATCGAAATCATCGAGCTGGACTACGACCCGGCGACCGGCACCACCCCCGTGCCAACTGCGGATATGGGCGACTTCGCCGCGCTGGTGGTGCCGCAGCCTAATTTCTTCGGCGCTCTGGAGGAAGTGGATGCGCTCACCGATTGGGCGCACGCGCACGGCGCTCGCGTCATCGCGCTGGTCAACCCGACTTCGCTGGCATTGCTGAAAGCGCCCGGCCAATGGGGTACCAAAGGCGCAGACATCGCCGTGGGCGAGGGCCAGCCACTGGGTGCACCGCTGTCCAGCGGCGGCCCGTATTACGGATTCATGACTTGCAAACAGGAACTGGTGCGCCAGATGCCCGGCCGCATCGTCGGCCGCACCGTGGATCTGGACGGCAAACCAGGCTTTACACTGACCCTGCAAGCACGTGAGCAACACATCCGCCGCTCCAAAGCCACTTCCAACATCTGCACCAATCAGGGCCTGGTGGTCACCGCCTCGACCATCTACATGAGTTTGCTGGGGCCGGAAGGCCTGAAGCGCGTCGCCGCTGCCAGCCACGCCAATACCCGCGCCCTGCTGGAAAAACTGAGCGCCATTGCCGGCGTGAAACGCGTATTTAGCGCACACTGCTTCCATGAAGCCGTGATCCAGATCGACGCGCCAGCGGGCGAAGTACTGCGTGCATTGCAAGCGCAAGGCATTCTGGGCGGCTATGATTTAAGTGGGCATTACCCGGAGCTCGGCAACGCCATCCTGGTTTGCGCAACTGAAACCAAAACTGCCGCCGACCTCGATCTATACGCGCAACAATTGGCGCGCATACTGTCCAAGCGACGCGAAGGCCCACCCTGCGCGTACAAATCCTGATTTCACCCACCAAGGAGACACCACCATGAGTACAGTAACCCTAGGCGGCACCCCCATCCAGGTCGCAGGCACCTTCCCTAAAGCCGGCGACACCGCGACCGATTTCAAGCTGACCAACAAAGACCTGGCCGATGTCGGCCTGGCCGAGTTTGCCGGCAAGCGCAAAGTGCTGAATATCGTGCCTTCGCTGGATACCCCGGTATGTGCGGAATCCACACGCAAATTCAATGCAAAAGCGGGCAGCCTGACCAACACCGTGGTGCTGGTCATCTCCGCCGATCTGCCGTTCGCGCAAGGGCGCTTTTGCAGCACCGAGGGACTGGACAATGTGGTAACCCTGTCCACCTTGCGCAGTGGCGACTTCATGCAAGCCTACGGCGTGAAAATCACTGATGGCCCGCTGGCTGGCGTCACCGCACGTGCCGTGGTGGTGCTGGATGAGACCAACAAAGTCATCCACGCCCAGCTGGTGCCGGAAATCAAGATCGAACCCGACTACGACGCCGCTTTGGCGGTTTTGCAATAAAACCCGTAGCCACAGAGGGCTCAGAGGAAAATCTTTGTGTTCTCCGTGGCGCAAATGGTTTTTTTATCAAGTACATCATTAGGCTAGACCCATGCTGATATTCGAACACTCCCGTCCGGGCCGTGCCGCGCACGCGCAGATGCCGGAATACGCCGCCGATGTGAGCGATTTGCCCGCCCACCTGATGCGCACGGACGCGCCCAGGTTGCCCGAAGCTTCGGAAATGGATGTGGTGCGCCATTACACGCGCCTGTCGCAGAAAAATTTCTCGATAGACACCCAGTTCTACCCGCTGGGTTCATGCACGATGAAGTACAACCCGCGCGCCTGCAATTCGCTGGCGATGCTGCCGCAATTCCTGGCGCGGCATCCGCATGCCCCGGCCGAAACCGGGCAGGGTTTCCTCGCTTCGATGTATGAACTGCAGGAAATGCTGAAAGACATCACTGGCATGGCCGGCGTGTCGATGGCGCCGATGGCCGGCGCACAAGGCGAATTCGCCGGGGTGGCGATGATCCGCGCCTACCACGATGCGCGCAACGACCACGCGCGGCGCGAGATCATTGTCCCCAACGCCGCGCACGGCACCAATCCCGCCACTGCAGTGATGTG
>JANMKH010000340.1:0-1740 GCA_031371965.1 Sulfuriferula sp. | reverse complement strand
CTTGTCATTGCAGTTGGTGAATGCGGGCAAGACAAGCGAAGCGACGCCGCTTGTCATGGAATTCGCAGCCGGTTTGAAACGGCATATTCAGGTCGAAAACGACATTCTGGCACCCAGCTTTCGTATACCCGACGCTGAACCGGTTGCCATCATGCTGCACGAGCATGACGATATTCTTGTCCAGACAGCGAATATCGAATCCCTGTTTGCGGGTGAGGAACCGGTACAAGCCTGGGAACTATCGCCATTCCTGGCGATTCTGTCCGGCGTGATGGCCAAACATGAACACCGCGAAGAGCAGAATCTATTCCCGCAATGGGACATTGCCTTGCGCATGGCGGCGCCGGAGGATAGACATGCGCTGCTGACGCGCGTCCAGCAAATATTGTCAAACATGCAGCAATAACCGGCATCTGGGGGTGGAGTTTTTTTTAAAAATTTTCCGGCTTCCCCGCCTCGTACTTGCGTCTCAGGCTGAATGAAATAACGGCGCCAATTTAAAGCCATCATGGTCTTGACATAACCACAATATGGCGTATGTTTACTTAACAACAACACAACATATTGTGTTGTTGTGGTGTATTGTAAATACCGTACGCGGCGTATTGTGCAACCGGCTATGCAAAGGAGAAATCATGGCAAGCCATGTAGCAGAACATCCGGACAGTGTGCTCGTTTCCTTACCCTCCGCAGTCATCAAGCGCGATGGCACCCGCGCAGCCTTCGATGCCGACAAGATTCGCTCCGCCATCCAGCGGGCCGGCCAGGCCAGCGGCGAATTCGACGCCAGCGAAGCAGGGCTGCTTACCGCCCAGGTGGTCAAGGTGCTGATCCACAAATTCCGCAGCGATGCGCCGGCCATCGAAAGCGTTCAGGACGTGGTGGAGCAGGTGCTGATTTCCGCCAACCATCTCAACACCGCGCGCGCCTATATCGTCTACCGCGAGCAGCACAAGAAACTGCGCCAGGACCGCAACACCCTGGTGGATGTGGCGACTTCCATCAACGAATACCTGGAGCAGCAGGACTGGCGCGTGAACGCCAATGCCAACCAGGGCTACAGCCTGGGCGGGCTGATTCTCAACGTGTCCGGCAAGGTGGTGGCCAATTACTGGCTGAGCCACGTTTACCCGCCGGAGGTGGGACAGGCGCACCGCGACGGCGACATTCACGTGCACGACCTGGACATGCTGGCCGGTTACTGCGCCGGCTGGTCGCTGCGCACCCTGCTCAACGAGGGCCTCAACGGCGTGCCCGGAAAGGTGGAGGCGGGGCCGCCCAAGCACATGTCGAGCGCGGTGGGGCAGATCGTCAACTTTCTTGGCACCCTGCAAAACGAATGGGCCGGTGCCCAGGCATTCAGCTCCTTCGACACCTACATGGCGCCGTTTATCCGCAACGACAATCTGCCCTACGGCGAGGTCAAGCAGTGCATCCAGGAGCTGATCTACAACCTCAACGTGCCGTCGCGCTGGGGCACGCAGACGCCGTTCACCAACCTCACCTTCGACTGGACCTGCCCGGATGACCTCAAGGAGCAGGTGCCCGTTATCGGCGGGCGCGAGATGCCTTTTACCTACGGCGACCTCCAGTCCGAGATGGACATGATCTACCGCGCCTACATTGAGGTAATGACCACCGGCGACGCCAAGGGACGGGTGTTCACCTTTCCCATTCCCACTTACAACATCACGCCCGAGTTTCCGTGGGACAGCGAGAATGCCGGGCTGCTGTTCGAGA
>JANMKH010000308.1:0-1554 GCA_031371965.1 Sulfuriferula sp. | reverse complement strand
TGGTGCCGGACCCCAAGCTGCAGCGCTACGTCAACGAAGTGGGGCGCTGGGTCGCGTTGCAGAGTGATCGTCCGGATCTGCCCTGGCATTTCGGCGTAATCGATACGACCGACATCAATGCCTTCGCAGCTCCCGGCGGGTATGTATTCGTCACCAAAGGGCTGTATCAGAAGCTCAATAGCGAGGCGGAACTGGCCGGGGTGCTTGCGCACGAAATCAGCCACGTGGTGCACAAGGATCAACTCAAGATTCTGCAGCAGACTCAGTTGCTCAACCTCGGCGCACAGTACCTTGGAAAGCAGGCAAAAGATCAGGCTGCGGTACAGAAGCTGATCGGTAGCGGTGCTGAAATCGTTGCGCGCGGGCTCGATAAAAATGCCGAGTTTGCCGCTGATCGCATGGGTGTGGTGCTCGCTGCACGCGCCGGTTATGAACCCTACGGCCTACCTGCGGTCCTGGAAGAGATCGGCCACACGGCACCGAATGACAGCCGCGTTGCGCTGCTGTTCAAAACCCACCCGGCGCCGGCCGAACGCTTATCCAGGCTGGGCGATGCGATCGGCACTCATTTTGATAGCCTCGCGCCAGGCAAGGAAGTCAAAGACCGGTTTTACCGGATTCGTTAATCATCTGGATGCAGTTCGCCCAGTTCAAACGCGCATTACCGCGCACCGTTGTTAGCCTGCTGATTACCCTGTTGCTGGTGCTTGCCAGCCAGGGCAGCGTGCGGCTCGGTTTGCTTGATCGCCTCGAAGCGTGGGCCTATGATGCGCGCCTTCTGCTCACCATGCCGCACACGGTTGATCCGCGTGTGGTCATTGTGAACATCGACGAAAAGAGCCTGAAAGAAGTCGGGCGCTGGCCGTGGGGGCGCGACAAACTGGCTGAACTGACGACGCGTTTGTTTGAGCAATATAGTGTCGCTGCAGTGGGATTCGACGTGGTATTTGCCGAGCCTGATACCAGCTCTGGTTTGCCCGCACTGGAAAAACTTGCCGCCACCCGGCTCAAGGGTAATCCGGGTTTTGCGACTGTCCTCAAGAATGCCCGGCCGTTGCTGGATTTCGATGGCCAGTTTGCCGAATCCCTGCGCAAGGGGCCGGTGGTGCTGGGCTACTATTTCACACCTTATTCCGGGACTTCTGGTGTGTTGCCAAAACCGGGATTTGCACCCGGGGCGATGGCGGGGCAGGACGCGGACTTCATCAGCAATCAGGGCTATGGCGGCAACCTGCCTGCCTTGCAGGCAAACGCAGCGAGTGGCGGGTTTTTCAACATGCTGGCGGATTTCGATGGCGTTACCCGGCGCATGTCCATGCTGCAGAAATACCAGGGTGCGGATTACGAAGCGTTGTCGCTCGCCACACTGCGTACCGCGTTTGGCTCGACCCTGAACTATCAGCGCGTAGCTGATGCCGGTTCGCACTACACCCATCTGGAACTGGTCGCCGACGGCCTGCGTGTGCCGGTGGATAACCAGGCTACGGCGTATGTACCGTATCGCGCCTATCCCGGCTACCGTTATTATTCCGCCGCCGACATACTGGCGCAGCG
>JANMKH010000409.1:0-9884 GCA_031371965.1 Sulfuriferula sp. | reverse complement strand
CAAGCCGACGCGGCGTGCGCTGCTGGTCGGCATCAACGACTACCCCGATCCCGCCAACCGGCTGGAAGGCTGCGTCAACGATGTGTTCCTGATGAGTTCGGTGTTGCAGGAATGCGGCTTTGCCGCCGAGGACATCCGCGTAGTGCTGGACCAGCGCGCCACCGCCGACGGCATTCTCGAACGCCTGCACTGGCTGCTCGACGGCGTGCAGTCAGGCGACGAGCGCGTGCTGTTCTATTCCGGCCACGGCGCGCAGATACCGGCCTACGGCGCCAGTGACGAAGTCGATCACCTGAACGAATGCCTGGTGCCCTACGATTTCGACTGGACGCCTGCGCGCGCCATCACCGACAAACAGTTTCTCGGCCTCTACAGCCAGCTGCCCTACGACAGCTACTTCGCCGCCATTTTCGACTGCTGCCACTCCGGCGGCATGGCGCGCGAAGGCAGCCGACGCGTGCGTGGCATCACCCCGCCGGACGACATTCGCCACCGCGCGCTGAAGTGGAACGCCGCGCTGCAGATGTGGGAGGAACGCTCGCTCACCACCCCCAACCGCTCGCTGGAACAGAACAAGGGCGCGGCTTATCTGGGCAGCAGCGGCGCGAGCTACCGGCTTGGCCGCGCCATCGGCCTGCGCAGGCTGGCACAGAAGGAATACGACAGCACACGCAAGGCATTGGGTCACCACGGCCCCTACCTGCCGGTCATCATCGAAGCCTGTCAGGAAAACCAGCTGTCGTACGAATACCGTCACGGCGTGCAGTCGTTCGGCGCGTTTACCTACAGCCTGGCCGAGACCCTGCGCGCCAGCCGCAGCCAACGCGGTAATCCCGACTTCGTCACGCTGATCAAAAGCGTGAGTGCACGCCTGAAACGCCTCAAATACGAGCAGACGCCGTGTCTGTTGGGGCCGAAAACCATTTTGAAAATGCCGATCCCGTGGAGCACCCAACCCGCGTCCGCCAAGCGCGGCAAGCGCAAAACCAGTACCGGATCCGGCACCAGCTGATGTCAGCCGTCTAGTCACAGGAGGAAACGAGCTATGAACATTGCCGAATACGTCGCCGTCAGCAGCCGCCCGTACAGCGCGCTGTTACAGGAAATCAGCCTGTTTGGAAGGTGGTTTGCATCGCGCCAGCTGGCGTTCACCATGCAGGCGCAGACCCAGACCAACTGGTGCTGGGCGGCCAACGCCACCAGCGTGTCGCATTTCTACTGGTGGTTCTGGAACGGCTGGACCCAGTGCCGCGTCGCCAACGCCGAGCTGGCGCACAGCGACTGCTGCAACAGCAGCGTGCCGACGGCGTGCAACGTGCCGTGGTACCTCGACCGCGCGCTGACCCGCACCAACAACTTCGTCAGCATGAGCGCCGGGCAGGCCGGGTTCGCGCAGGTGCGCGCCGAAATCGACGCCGGGCGACCGGTTGGGGCACGCATCGGCTGGAGCGGCGGTGGCGGGCATTTCGTGATGATCTATGGTTACAGTCTGGTTATCGGTCTTGAATACTTCGATATCGACGACCCGATTTACGGCAAGAGCCATCTCACAGTCGCAGACTTTTCCAGCAACTACCAGGGCAGCGGCAGCTGGACCCACACTTATTTCACCAAGAGTTTTTTCAAAATGCCGATCAAATACCTGATTCCCGACGAAGCCATCCTGCAGCGCATCCGCGAAGCGCGTCCGCTGTTGAGCCTGAAGCAGGATCGGGCAGCCGCCAGCGAGCAACACATCCTCGACCAGCAGGCGCATGCCGCGCTCGGCATGGCGCAGCGCGTGTACAGCATCGGCCTCGATGCGCTGCTGGCGGAACCCGCGCCACCACAACAGTCTGTGGGGTTGCGCGTGTACGAAATGCGCGGCGACACGGCGCAGGCGTTTTTCGACGTGAGTGAAGACACGCAACCGCGCGTGCTGCAAATGTCCGCCTCGGCGTTCCATCTGGAGCCATTCACGCGCGGCCTGGCGGTCGCCCTCAAGGCGGCGGAACAGCACGGCGAAGACAGCGAACTGCGCCTGTTGCGCGTGCCTGCGCTCAATTTCGAGGCGCTGTGGATCAATTCTGTGGGCGACACCCAGGATCTGCTGGTGCCGCTGCACGCGGTCGGCAAATTGACTGCGTACCAGCCGGTGCCGCTGGATCAGGCGTTCGACGCGCTGCGCGAGGCGGCCCGCCCGCTGGCGCAGATGGACGACAGCATGGGAGCCTGAACGCTGCAATAAAAACAGGGGGAACCCGGGCATGGAATTAAGCAAAGGCATCGCACTGTTCGTTGGCTGGCTGTCCGGTGCATTGGCCGGCATCGGCGCGATTCTGTATGCCTGCGGCTACCTGCTGAGCACCGCGCAACTGCATTTGCTCGGGCTGTCCGGGCTGGTGAATTACGGCCAGGAGCGTTACGTCGAGGAGGGTGGCCGCTTTCTCGTCGACGTGCTCGGGCTGCTCGGCGAAATCCTGCTCAATCTGCTCATCAGTGCCGGCTTTGTGGCGCTGCTGGTGCTGCTGGTGCTGGCACCGCTGGGGTATTTCATGCGCCGCCGTCTGGGGGCGGCGCGGGCACGCTGGCACGCGCGTCTGGCGCAGATGCGGCAATCAGGGCGGGCACGGGCGCTGGTATTCGCCGCGCTGCTGGTGCTGTTGCTGGTGGGCAGCGAAGACCCGCAAAGCCTGAATGCGCCGCTGCAAATCTCCAACCTGCTGTTTGTGCAACAGCAGCCCGCAGCGGGCAGTCTGAGCGCTCTGCTGCTAAACGGCGACAGCGTCCGTCTCAAGGCCATTTTTGCCAACAGTTTGCTGATGCTGCTCAAGGCTGCGGTACTGCTGCTACTGGCCTGGCGGGTGGCCGCGCCGTGGCGCTGGCGGCTGCTGTTGAGCGCACCGTTTGTGCTGATTGTGCTGCTCTACACGGTATTGCTGCCGATGCTCTACGGTGTGTTGCAGCGCCAGATCCGCCTGCCGGTCATCAGCCTCGACACGACCACGGCGTGGCCCGGCAGCGGTGCTGAAAAGCTGTTCCTGCTGAACCGGACCGAGCGCGATTTCGTGCTCTGGGATGCGCACGCCAGACGCGTATTGTGGCTGCCCGTCGGCGCGGTGCGCAGCGCACAGATCCGCCAGGTCGAAACGCTGTTCGCAGACCGCGCAGCCACGCCAACGAGGGGAACGCCATGAGATCAGAGCCCGTAATATCGCCGTTCACCGTACTACTGCTGGGGCTGCTCCTCGCCCTGACCGGCTGCGCAGGCGGCATGTATAACAAAGAGCCCGCGCTGGGCGACCGCATCGGCACGCTCGGCGTGGCCGGCAGCGAGGTGTTCCTCAACGGCAAACGGGCTGTAGGCGGCGAGGCGATACGCGTCGGCGATACCGTCACCACCGGCAGCGCCAGCAGCGGGTTGATTGAATTTGCCGACGGCGGCCTGTTTCAGCTGGATCAGGACACCGATCCGATCTTTCTCGTCAAGCGCCTGCAATCGGGTTTCTGCATTCTGTCCAGAATATTGCGCGGCCAGGTATTCATCGACAAACAGCAGTTCTGCATCGACAGTCCGGCGCTCGACGCGATCAACAACAGCCGCATCAATATCCGCGTCAGCGCGCAGCAGACCGGTATCACGGTACTACAGGGCAACGTCAGCGTAGTGCGCCCGCAAGCGGCACGCATCCTGGCCGGCCAGCAATACGTGATGAACTTGCGCGGGGTCGCGCGCATGCGCCAGCTGGACCCAGACGAGCTCCTGGAAACCGTACGCTGGCGCAACAATTACACCTTTGCTGGCTGGTGCTGCAAGGCGCAGCAGGTCACCCCCAGCGACCGCGAACAATGTGGCAGCGGCAGCTTTTCGTTTGACCGCGCGGCGCTGGAAGCGCAGTGCACACCGCGTAGCGAACCGCGCTTCGACTTCGATTTCGGTCGGCCCCTTTACCCGCACCGGCGCCCACCGCCGCCCCCGGCGCGGCAGCCCGGTTGACCCCCCGACCCTGGAGGCACGCATGAAAATCGACCTGTTCCTGAAACTCGACGGCATCGACGGCGAAGCCACCGACGCCTACCACCGCAATGAAATCGAGTTGCTGTCGTACAACTGGAGCGAATCGCAGCAGGTCATCCACAGTGGGGGCGGCGGCGGTGCCGGCAAAGTGCAGGTGCAGGATCTGTACTGCAGCCTGCACAGTTGCACCGCCTCGCCCAGGCTGCTGCTTGCAGTGGCCACCGGCAAACGCATCAAGCGGGCCATTCTGAGCGTGCGGCGAGCCGGCAAAACGCCACTGGATTTCTTGCAGTGGACGCTGGGCGATGTGGCCGTGAGCGCCTACCACACCGCCGCCGAGCAAGGCAGCGGGTTGCCACCCACCGATCAGGTGAGCCTGCATTTCAACAGCATCACGCTGGAATACCGGCCGCAACAGGCGGATGGCAGCCTGGGTGCCGCGATCACGGCAGGCTGGGACGTCACCAAAAACCAGGCCATTTGAGGCCACCACGAGGAGAACATCATGAGCAAGAAACTCAAGCTGCACCTGTGCATCGACCGCATCATTCCGATTGAGCACAAAATCGTCGCTGCCACGCTGGCAATCGATGAATATCCCGGCAACCAGCCCAGAATGCCGCGCGCGCTGGCAGGCGCCTCGGTGCACCCGGCCAAGATGGCATTGCTGACCGGCAAGAAGTGGCAGAACGGGCGCGAACTCGGCGTCGACTTCATGGACGGCAGTGCCACGCAAAAAGCCAAGGTGCGCCAGCTCGCCACGCTGTGGGAGGCTTATGCCAACATCCGCTTCAATTTCAGCGCCCGCCAGAGCAGCGCCGAGATTCGCGTATCGTTCGAGGCCGACGACGGCTCCTGGTCGGCGATCGGCACCGATAGTCTGCACACCGCGTATTTTAAAAAAAGCGAACCCACGATGAATTTCGGCTGGCTGCGCGACAGCACCGACGACGAGGAATGGCGGCGCGTGGTGGTGCATGAATTCGGCCACGCGCTGGGTGCGATCCACGAACACCAGAACCCCAAAGGCGGCATCAAGTGGAACCTGCAGGCGGTGTACGATTATTTCAGCGGGCCGCCGAATAACTGGAGCAAGGCGGACATCGACCACAACATCGTGCAGAAATATTCGCTCGATCAGCTCAACGCCAGCAAGTTCGATCCCAAGTCCATCATGCTTTATAGCTTTCCGCCCGAACTGCTGCAAAGCGGTGTCGGCACCGCCAGTAACACCAAACTGTCCACCGGTGACAAGCGCTTCATCCGGCGCATGTACCCGCTTAAGTGATCGACGTCATGCGAATGGACTACCAGGACAGCACACATGACTTAACCAGACAAACGGAGATACCCCATGAACACGCTATCAACATTTTCCAACCGCAAAGAGGGTGCCAGCGACGCCAGCAAGGATCCGTCAGGACGTGTGCCGGACAGCACCGGCGAGCGCTGCTGCAAAATAGATATTCACGTTGACTGCCATGGCGATGTAAATATCAACAACTGTCCCGCGCCGGGCGCCAGCGGCACGACGCCGCCGCCACCGACCTGTCCCCCCGGCTTTCCCCCTTACGGTGCCTGCCTCCCGGTGGTGCCGGGCGCCAAACACAAGCTGGGCCGGGACTACAAGCTGGGCAAACTGGCCGATCGGATGCGCGTGCCGAGCGCGCTGGCGGCGGGCACCCTGCACGCTGCGCGCCGCTTTGTGCTGGGAAAGTCCGCCGCAAACCCGCTGGAAACGGCGCTGTTCGCCACGCTGGCTAAAATCCCGCGTGACCTGCTGTCGTGCAGCGTGGCGGCGTTCGACGCGGTGCCGCCGCCACAGCGCAATCGGCTGTTCGCGCCGACATTGCTGCTCGACGTCGATCAGCCACTTGACCCGGCCAGCCTCACCGCCGCGCTGGCGCAGGAGATCAAGCAGCGCACCGGTATCGCGCTGTTTGACGATCCGCAGGGTGCCGATCAGGAACGCCCGGGACGCATCCGCGTGTACGAACCGCAAGGTGAGGATTTCTTCTCGCAGGTACGCATCTGTCGCGTCAACGATTTGCGCACCGCCAGTTTCATCCCGACGCTCGATATTGGCGCGTTTCTGCCCGCCGAAATTCAGCAGGATTGCGCCCTGCAACTGGTCAATGGCCAGCCGCAAAGCGTGTGTCAGGTGCGCACCACCGACTGCCCAGGCAATACGCTGGGCAGCGTATGTGGCCGGGTACTCGACATTGCGGCGGGTGATGGCGTGACGCTGCAGGGCGTGAATTACTTCAGTGTCGACGCCAAAGTTCGTTTCACCGACAAACAGACCGGTGCCACCGTGCGCGATGTGGATGCCCACGTGTGGGGCGATATCGACACGCCGGTGACCGAGGTGATCGACGGCAACACGGTGCTCATCAACGATTGCCGGGTGCACGACCAGCTGACGTTCCAGGTGCCGGACGATCTGGCACCGGCGCTCTACCAGATTCAGGTAGTGGTACCGAACGCCACCGGCATCAGCGCCCTGGGCACCGAACTGACTTCCAATTCTGAATTCATCAATGTGATTCCGCCAACCAGCGCACGTTTCCAGATCGTCACGGAATCGATTTATGCGCGCAAGGAAACGTCACCCGACTGGCTCGGCTCGGACGAGGTCGGCTTGCACGTATTGTCGGTGCCGCTGTTTACCGACGGCAGCTTTGGCGCGGTGCAGGAACAGAAATATACTGATATCCAGGATGTGGATTTCGATAGCGGCACGCGGCGCGACATTACCCGCAAGGTGTTTGAACACGACCAGCCCATCCTCGGCGTGGTGCTGTCGATTATGGGTTACGAAATCGACAGCCAGCGCGCCTACAACCAGCAGATTACGGCGTCGACCGATTACTTTGTCGAGCTGGTGAAACAGCAGGCGGTTTACATCAGCGCGGCGGTAAGCGCGCTGGGCGGCGCCGCAGCACTGGCAAAACTGGGTTGGGTCGGCGCGCTGGTGATCGGCATCGCAGTTGCCGTGACGCTGGCGATCGACCTCATCGTCGCGCTGTGGGCGCCTGCCGACCTGATTATCCAGGACGCGCTCGGGCTGACGATTGCCGATCTGGCGGCCCTCACCAGCGTCAATGCACCTGTCCCCGCTCCAGCCAGTTTCACCACCGAGGACGATATCGTGGTCAATGTGAACAAGACGATACCGCCACTCAAGCTGCCGCTGGAGTATCACGAGACGCGCGAATACGTCAGCGACGACCAGGACAGCCGCTATGAACTCACCTGTCGCTACAACCGCGTGAGCTGAAAGCAGAGGCCACCCATGAAAATCCTCAAGCACCGCCTGCTCAACGACGACGGCACCGCGTGCCGCTACCAGCCCAGCCCCAGCGTCGGCGGGGTGCTGGCGGCGCAGTATCTGGTGATGCATTTCACCGCCGGGCGCGACGCCGCCAGCAGCATCGCGTCGCTGTGCAACAAGGCCAGCAAGGCGTCGGCGCATGTGGTGATCGGCCGCGACGGCGGCGTCACCCAGCTGGTGCCGTTCAACCGTGTCGCCTGGCACGCCGGGGTGTCGCGCTGGCAGGGGCTGGAAGGCATGAACCACTACGCGCTCGGCATCGAGCTCGACAATGCCGGGCGGCTCGACCGGGTCGGCAGCCGCTGGCAGGCGTGGTTCAAGGCGAGTTACCCGGATGACGAGGTGCTGGTGGCGAATCACAAAAACGCTGCGCCGGGCACGCCGCCGTGCGGCTGGCATACCTATACCGAGGTGCAGATTGCCGCCGCGCTGGAAGTGGCGGCGCTGCTGGTGGGCAAGTACGCGCTACGCGATGTGCTGGGCCACGAGGACATTGCACCGGGCCGAAAAGTCGATCCCGGCCCGGACTTTCCGATGGCGAGCTTTCGCGCGCGCCTGTTTGGCCGCGCCCAGGATACCGAAGAGGTGCTGACGACCACCACCGCACTGCATATCCGCGTCGGCGCAGGCGCAGGTTACGCCGCCTTGCCGGTCAGCCCGCTGCCGCCCGGCACGCGCGTCGAAGCGTTGCAGAAACAAGGCAACTGGTGGCGCGTAGCAGTGCTCGACACGGTGGGTGGCGATATGGACGCGGAAGGCTGGGTCAACAGCCGTTTTCTGCGTGCTGAAAATTGAAAATCTTTAGCCACAGAGTGCACAGAGAACACAGAGGGAAAACCAGCGCTTGGCGCACCTACGTGCCGAGGATGAACCCGGAAAGCAACGGCAATCCCGCTCATCTCTGTGGCCTCTGTGAGCTCTGTGGCGCGTCTTGCGCTTGTTTTATTCAAGGGAGCCCCCGTTCATGCCATCCTCTCAACCTGATCCAGCCAACCCGAACGCCGCCCTCAGCCTGGAGGCGATGCTGCAACACGAGCGCGCGGTGCTGGACGCGCTGCGCATGCAGGACGGCACGCCCGCCAATGCGCCGCGTGTCGGCCTGGCCTTCTCCGGCGGCGGCATCCGCAGCGCCACCTTCAATCTCGGCGTGATTCAGGCGCTGGCCGAACGCAAGCTGTTGCGCGGCTTCGATTACCTGTCCACGGTGTCGGGCGGCGGCTATATCGGCGGCTGGCTGGCGGCGCTGATCCGGCGCAAGGGCAACGGCAGCGTGGCGGCACTCGAACCGCTGCTGGCGTGTGGCGGCGACGAACTGACGGCGGTGCGCTTTCTGCGCAGCTACAGCAATTATCTGACGCCGCGCAGTGGACTGCTGTCGGCCGATACGCTGGGCGCGGTGGCGACCTATCTGCGCAATCTGTATCTCAATCTGAGCGTGCTGATCCTGAGCGTGGCAGCGCTGCTATTGCTGCCCAGGCTGCTGATTGCGGCACTGCCACATCTGGCCGGTCTGCAACTGCGGGGGCTGGGCACGTTGCTGGAATGGAGCGGGTTTCATTCCCTTAACGCGTTGCACCCGATCTACTTCGGTCTGGGCGGATTGAGTCTGCTGATTGCGGTGGTGATGACCTCGTTCAATCTGGTGAGCACCGGGACGCCGCGCTGGTACTGTCAGCAAGGCTGGGTGCTGAGTCTGATCGTGTTGCCGACGCTGTTGGCCGCGGCCTTGTTCAGTTACGGCTTTTTTCTGCTCGGCGCACAACTCAGCGCGCCGCCGCTGGAATGGATGAAAACCGCCGCGCTGCTGTACGCGTTGCCGTGGCTGTACGGCAGCTTGCTGAGCTTGGTATTCAGCCAGGCAGAACGACGCGAGCTGCTGCGGCCGCTGCGCAGCAGTCTGGTGACGCTGCTCAGCACGCTGGCGGCGGGCGCGCTGGGCGGACTGCTGTTTTATGCAGCGGTGCACGGTTTGCGCTATCTGCCCGCCGAGACCGCAGTGTGGTGGGCGGTAGGGCTGGGCACACCGCTGATCTTGAAGATTTATTCGCTGGTAGTAGTGGCACACATCGGCTTCATGGGGCGCGATTTTTCCAACGCGATGCGCGAATGGTGGAGCCGGCTCGGCGGCTGGATACTGATCATCGGACTGGCCTGGCTGGCACTGTTTGTGGTCGCCATTTACGCGCTGCCGTTGTTGCTGTGGGCCAGCCACTGGGCGTATGGCGGCGGCGCTGCCTGGCTGGCCTCCACCGTGGCCGGGCTGCTGCTGGGCTCCGGGCCGGCCACCGCCAAACCCGGCAGTGTGTGGTGGAAGGAATGGCTGGCGAAAAGCGCGCCGTGGGTGTTCATCAGCGGCCTGCTGATCCTGCTCAGCGCGCTGCTGCTGTACGCGCTGAGCGACGTGGATGGGCGCGCACTGGCGGCGGGCAGCAGCGTCCAGGACTATGCCTACCACTGTCTCGCCGCCATGAATCAGGTGTCCGGCTGGCTGCTGCTGGGGGTGGCGCTGGCGTGTATGGCCGCTGCCGCGCTGCTGTCCTGGCGCGTCGATAT